>CANQCX010000001.1 GCA_947591115.1 uncultured Lachnospiraceae bacterium
GATTTTTCTGACAGTATTCACAGGATATGTATTGCTTGATACATTTGTCATTACCAAGGTTTACCAAACAGTCCCACATGAAACGGGAGGCACAAATGTGGTCGAACAAGACGATAAAGGCACAGGTGCTCATGAATCTGTATCTGAACAGCAGAATTCCAAGTCAAACATCACTGAAGACAGCTATACGGATGACAATATTTCCATTTCTATCTCCGAATATGTAACAAACCATACGACGGTCTATGTGGCAGATGTCCGGCTTTCCTCCGCAGAATATCTGAAAACCGCCTTTGCCAATGCTTCTTATGGAAAAAATGTTACAGCAAAGACATCTGAGATTGCCGCAGAAAACCATGCGATCCTCGCCATAAACGGCGATTATTACGGCGCACAGGAAAAAGGATATGTGCTGCGAAATGGTGTTATATATCGGGATTCCGCATTGAAAAATCAGGAGGATCTCGTCATATATAATGACGGATCTTTTGAAATATTTGAGGAACAGAGCGTTTCGGCGGATACGCTTCTGTCAAACGGCGCGGTTCAGATTCTCTCGTTTGGTCCGGCGTTGGTCAATGACGGTCAGATTGCAGTCACAGAAAATGACGAAGTGGGCAAAGCTAAGGCAAGTAATCCCCGTACAGCTATCGGAATCATTGATGATCTCCATTATGTCTTTGTCGTTTCCGATGGAAGAACCGAGGAAAGCGAAGGGTTGTCGCTCTATGAACTCGCTGAATTCATGCAAAGTCTCGGTGTTCAAATTGCCTATAATCTTGACGGCGGCGGCTCGTCCACCATGTATTTTAATGGAGAAATCGTCAACAATCCCACAACGAACGGGAGAAGCATTAAGGAAAGGAGCGTGAGCGATATTGTATATATCGGGTACTGAGGGAAAGGGTTCAGAAGCTGCAAAGACGGCCCTTGTTTATTTGATACTCTCCGTTTTTTGCGCTTTGTTCGGAGCAGTATATGAATTGTTCAGCCACGAGGTCTATTCCTTTTACATGATCTATGCGTTTGGTTTTCCACTGGTCGGGGGCGCATTGCCCTATGGAATTCTGTCCGCGTTTCATTTAAGAAATTCCTCAGCGCTTGCAAGGAATTTATATCATTCCGGAATCGCTGCACTTACGGTAGGAAGCATTGTCCGGGGCATTCTTGACATATATGGGACAACAAACAGTCTGTCCAAATATTATTGGTATGTCGGCGTTTTTGCTGTCGCTGCGGGAGTTGTGATCGGCAGTATCCGTTCGTTTTTCCTGAGAAAAACATAAGCTTCTGCATCATTCAAAACCCCGAACAAGCTGTTTCGGGGTTTTTTATGTGAGTATGGCGGCGCGCGTTTTCAACGGGCAAAAGTCCTGAGTGCTCTTGTTTTTCTGCATATAAACTGGTATCATAATATGCAGAAACGGAGGACGAAGTATGAGAAAGTTTGATTACTCTTTTTTGAATAATGGAATGCTTCCGGCTGGGTTTGTGAATCTGACTGCGAATATTTCGGCGCTCAAAACCATGGCGGGTGTTCGAAAAGAGGAATACGCACAGATTTTTACGGAGCTGGAGGCGGTCGCCAAGGTGCAATCCATCAAAAGTTCCAACGCCATTGAGGGAATCGTTACCAGCGACGAGCGTATTGCCGCCATTGTCAATCAGAACAGCGCACCTCTAAACCACAACGAGGCAGAGATTGCCGGATATAGGGACGCGTTGAATGAGATTCACATGGGTTTTGATCATATCGGCTTTACACAGCGGGATATTCTTCGTCTGCATGAGATGATGATGTCCGTTGCCGGTTATGAATACGGCGGGCAGTACAAGACGGACGACAACGTGATCTTGGAAGTGGACGCAGACGGCAATCGACGTGTGCGGTTCCGCCCGACCTCCGCCGCAGAAACCCCGAAAGCGATGGAACAGTTGGAACTGGCCTATCTTGCAGCGCGGGACGACGCGAATATCAATCAGCTTCTGCTGATCCCCTGCGTGATTCTGGATTTCCTCTGCATCCATCCGTTTCGGGACGGCAACGGCAGAATGTCTCGGCTGCTCTCGCTGCTGCTTCTTTATAAAAACGGGTATGACGCCGGAAAATATGTGTCCTTTGAGGAACAGATCAACAACTATAAAACCTATTACTATGAGGCCCTGCGGCAGTCCTCCGTCGGGTGGGACACGAATGAAAACAGCTATTTCCCATTTATAGAAAATTTCCTTTCCATGCTCTATATGTGTTATAAGGAGTTGGATAAACGGTTTGCTGTAGTCAACGGAAAGAAGATCACGAAAAAAGCTCGTGTGGAAGCTACAGTACTGAATAGCCTGACGCCTCTTTCCAAAGCGGAGATATGCAGGATTCTTCCGGATGTCAGTCCGACTACGGTGGAGGCTGTGCTGGGCGCAATGGTCAAAAGCGGTTCTGTTCAGCGCATTGGCAGCGGAAGAGCTACAAAATATATAAAAAAGTAATGATACAAACAAATGTTCTAAATATGCTTGCAATTATTCAGATAAATGAATATAATAGAGAATGAAGATAAGGAGGCGCGGTATGGAGTATTTGACAACATTAGAGATGTCGGAAAAGTGGGGCATATCAGCAAGAAGAATAGCGTTATTGTGTGAACAGGGACGTATCGCGGGCGTTGTTAAAAAAGGGAAAACATGGTTGATACCGGAACAGGCAGAGAAACCAGCAGACAAGAGAAAAAATAGTATATAGCATATTAGGGGGGATTGTTTTGAGCAATACCAAGAAAAGACGAGACATAGAAATTTATGAGAATTATTGGAAGTTTACGGCAGCCCATCTTGATATTACAGGAACAAAGTTTAATAACTGCTTAAACGTTATTGTTTTGTTTATAGATAAACACAAGAAGTCATTAGAAGAGAATGCGAAGAGCGGCAGTGATTTTTCGGATTCAGAATTATATAAAACCCTTCAACAGCAAATTGTGCGCATATCGGGATTTAAAGGCAAGGACGCAGCATTATCTGCCAGAAAAGCGATTAATCAATTTGTGAAAATAGGATTTGTGTATCCGTTATTGGTAGGGTATCATCCGTTAGTAAAGTCATTTATTCTTGAAACAAATAAAGAAAAGAAAGCGATCATTTTTTCGAAGATTTTTTATGAAAGCTCCTCTTTAGCATCGGATGTTACTTTAGATAATAGAAATTTGAAGCATGTCAATTTTTTGTTGAAGACGTTGGATAAAAACGGTTCTCTGAACAAAAATGACATCATGGCGCTGATGGTCACAGATATTTCGAATTATAGTGCAGGATATCTTACAAGAGAGCAGTTGGATATGCAGTATCAATATGCTAAAGTAAGTGAATTTGATGAAAGAAAATATAATCAGATCGCCCATCTGATTGGATATTTAAAACGATTTGTAGATCTTAAATATGATAAAAATGAGGAGAGATTTTGGTTTGCAAATGATCCTCAGATAGCGGATAAAGATTTTGATGAATCGTATGCAAGAGACGGGGTAAAACATAGGATTTATAAGGAGGAATTAAAGGAAGAATCGAAAGCAATTTATGGAGAAGCAGTCTGCTATTTAGATAAAAAGCCATATAAATCTTTAATCGCATCGCATATAAAACCGTTTGTTGATTGTCTGAAAGAGCATCGGGAAGATGAGGCGTATGATGTAAATAATGGTTTGCTGTTAAGTCCGACGGTAGATTCATATTTTGATAAAAAAGACATTTCTTTTACGGACGATGGTCATGTTTTAGTTGGAGTTGACGTTGCAGATTCCATCAGGGCGGATTTTGAAAAATATCAGTTGGACGACAGTGTGCTAAATGAGCGAAGAAAAGGTTATTTAGCGTATCATAGACGCTTATTTGAACAGAAAAATGGAGGTAAGCAGTAATGGCTTTTAAATATATAGATTTATTTTGTGGAGCCGGAGGCCTTTCGTTAGGCTTTGAGCAGGCAGGTTTTAAAAATGTTTTTGCCGTTGAGTTAAATCCTGAATTTGCAAAAACATATCATAGAAATTTTCCGAAGCATAAATTAATCGTTGACGATATAAGGAATATTGATAACGATAAAATCAAGAAGCTTATTGGACAGGATGAGGTTGACGTAATTATTGGCGGACCGCCATGTCAGGGATTTTCTATAGCCGGAAATATTGGGAGAACTTTTATTGATGATGAGAGAAATAGATTATTTAAGGAATTTGTTAGATTTGTAGCTTGTGTGCAGCCAAAAATGTTTATAATGGAAAACGTGGCGGCGATGGCAACGCATTTAAAAGGGAAAACCATAAAAACAATAGTTGAATCATTTGAAACTGCCGGTTGTGGGTATAAGGTCAAATATGAGGTGCTTAATAGTGTAAATTATGGAGTGGCACAGGAAAGACGAAGAATCGTTATTGCGGGAATCAGAAGTGATATGGATTCCGATTATTTTTATCCTGAAAAATCAGAAAAAATTTATACAATTAAAGATGCAATTGATGACTTGCCAAAGCTAAAGAGCGGAGAAACCAGTGATATACCAAATCATGCGGCAATGAAACACAGCGCGCAGATGCTGGAAAAAATGGGATATGTTAAAGATGGCGGAGATCGCATGGATATTCCGGAAGAACTGCGTCCAAAATCAGGAGATATAAGAAAATATATTAGATATGATAGTACAAAGCCATCGGTTTGCGTTACCGGAGATATGAGAAAAATTTTCCATTATGAACAGAATAGGGCGCTTACAGCAAGGGAACTTGCCAGAATACAGTCTTTTCCGGATGATTTTATTTTTGAAGGTACATCAATTCAAATTCAGCAACAGATAGGCAATGCGGTACCGCCCAAATTGGCCTATCAGATTGCTTTGCAAGTAGAGGAGGCTCTGGATCATGGCAAAGTATCCAAAGGTAAATTACATAGGAAACAAAGAGAAGTTAGTTGATTGGATCATCAATGAGATGCCGGTTAAGGCTGGAACGGTGTTAGATATTTTTGCAGGTGGATGTTCCGTATCATATGCGCTGAAAAATAACGGATATTCCGTTATTGCGAATGACATATTGTATGCTGATTATGTTATAGAGAAAGCCTTGATAGAGAATTCAGATACAAGGCTTCCGATAAGTGTATTTGATAAGAGGGTAAGTGAAAAAAGAGTAGAAGAGCTGGCGCAGAAGTTTTCGTTTCTTGCAGGTTGTCTATATTATCCGGAAGAAGTGCAGGAATTAAGTAAATTAGTTGCAATTGCAGAAAAATTAAAGGGTTTCGAGAAGTATATGATGCTTGCGCTGATTCGCAGGGCAATGATAAGAAAACTTCCGTATTCGAGAATGAATGTACCCTGGAATCAGATTCAGAAATTACGTGATGAAGACTACAGCTATATGAAGTATAAGCGAAAAAGAGCCTATCATAATCAATCCTTTGAAGAACATATACGAGAAAATATTGATGAATACAATGATGCGATTTTTGCCAAAGAAGAATGTAAGGCATACAACTGTGACGCCTTTGATATGGTTAAGAAAATAGATTTTGTAGATGTTGTTTACATGGATCCGCCGTATCCGTCAACTATGAACAATTATGATATGTTTTATGGTTTGTTTGACGAAATGTTTGACAAGAAAAAGAAGCATATTGATTATACAAAGAAGGCAAGCTTTCTCCATAATATGGACAAGTTGATCAAAAAGCTTGTAGGAAAAACACGATACATAGTGCTAAGTCAAAATACACGAGTTCAGCCGGAACCAAGCGCGATTGAAGCAATGCTCAAGAAGTACGGAAAAGTTACCATTAAGGAGAAGAAGCATAATTATCAAGTAACAGGTAAAGAAAACAAGAATGCAAGCAAGGAGTTATTATTTATCCTTGAGATGGAGACAGGAGATACGGAGAGCAGAACGGAGGGATATTTTGTCAATTGAAAAAACAAAAAATGAAGACAGGATACTTACCCTTTATGGCTTGATTGAACATTGGGAAGATGAAGTGATAGAATTTAAAGAAGCCGGAAGGGATTATGACAGGGATAAGATTGGACGATATTTTTCTGCTCTAAGCAATGAGGCTAATTTGCGAGGATTACAGCATGGCTGGCTTGTGTTTGGCGTAAGCAATAAAGAAAGAAAAATTGTCGGAACCGAATACAGAAATAGTACAGGCTTGGACACATTAAAACATGAAATTGGTTCCGGTACAACGGGAGGAATGTCTTTTATTGACATTTATGAGGTGTTTCCAACTGTTGACGGAGAAGAAAAACGAGTGATCATGTTTCAGATACCGGCTGCCATTACTGCTGTTCCAACCGGCTGGCATAATCAGGAATATGGACGTGATGGAGAATCCCTTGTCCCATTATCTGAAGAAAAACGGGAGAGAATTCGCCGTCAGGTAAAATTGGACTGGTCAAAAAGATTTGTAGAAAATGCAACAATAGAACATTTGGATAAAGAAGCCATATCCATCGCAAAAGCGAAGTATAAAGAAAAAATGAATGATATGTATATATCTGGCGAAGTGGATGAAATGTCCGACGAAGAGTTTCTTGAAAGAAGAAAGCTGGTTATAAATGGTAAAGTGACAAATGCAGCAATGCTTCTTTTAGGAGATGCGGCATATGATTTTTTGTTTGAAAGCGTACCGGAAGCATCATGGAGAATTTTTGATTCAAAAGAGATGGTAAAAGATTATGAAATTTATAAAATACCTTTTATTACGCTGAGCGATAGGATTTTGAAAAACATACGTAATCTCACTTATAGGTATATGCCGAATCAATTGACATTGTTCCCTATGGAAACAAAACAATATGACACATGGGTATTGAGAGAATTACTGAATAACTGTATTGCTCATTCTGATTATAGTCTGGGCGGAAGGATTTATATTAATGAATTTGAAGATAAACTGGTTTTGACAAACCCGGGCAGTTTTATTCCGGGTAGTATAGAGCCTATACTGAAACCCGGCTATACTTCGCCGTTTTATCGTAATCAGTTATTGGCAGAAGCTATGGTTATGTTTAAGATGATAGATACGGAAACGACAGGGATTCGTCGGGTGTTTCATATTCAGTGGGAGAAATTTTTTCCATTGCCGGATTATAATATTTCTTCAAAAGACAGGGTAGAAGTGTTGGTTTATGGAAAAGAAATTAATGAACAGTTTACCTATTTGCTTCATGATAATGAAAATCTTGATCTGGCAACGGTTTTTCTGTTGGATCAAGTTCAAAAAGGAAATCCTATTTCTAAAGATGCGGCAGCGCATTTAAGAAAATATAAATTAGTGGAGGGAAGGATAAATAATTTGTATTTGGCATCTCCGCTTGCCAAAACGAAAGAGGATAAAGCACAGTATATTAAGAATAAGGCATTTGATGATAAATACTATCAGGATATGATTATAAATTATCTTAGGAAATTTGGTAAGGCAAACAGGGCGGCAATACGTGATCTGTTAATAGATAAGTTCCCAGATACTCTTTCGTCCAGCCAGAAAGAACGGAAAGTGCTAACCTTGCTTACAGCTTTAAAGCGGAAAGGCATGATTACAACCGATTCAGAAAATAGAAAAAGATCAAACTGGGTTCTAGTTCAAGACAATGAAAAGTTGGTTTGAAGTTGGTTTGAAATTGGTTTGATGATTGGTTTGATAATGACAAAGTAAATGGCGAAGAAACGCTTTATTTAAGCCGTTTTCTGAAATCAAACCAATTTATAAAATAAAATTTGTTTGAAATGGCCAAACCGTTTTTAACATGTGAAAGCATAAATAATATCAATAAAATTGATTAAATATAATCATTGCAAAAACCGCATGATTAGTTAAAATAATATCAATGTTTTTGATGAAAATTGTCATGTCCCTTGCGGGCGTGTACAATCGAAAAAGGAAAGAAGGACAAAAATGAAGAATGTAGAAAAGTATAAAAGACAGTACTTCCTGCCGCCGGTTTATGGCTTGGAATGGGCGAAAAAGGATCATATTGAAAAAGCGCCGATCTGGTGCTCCGTAGATCTGAGGGACGGAAATCAGGCGCTGATCGAGCCGATGGGACTGGAAGAAAAAATCGAATTTTTCCAGATGCTGGTAGACATCGGGTTTAAGGAAATTGAAGTCGGGTTTCCGGCGGCGTCCGAAACGGAATTTGATTTTCTGCGCGCGCTGATCGAGCGGGGAATGATACCGGAGGACGTTACGATTCAGGTATTGACGCAGGCAAGGGAGCATATTATCAAAAAGACGTTTGAAGCGCTGAAGGGCGCGCCGCGCGCCATTGTGCATCTGTACAATTCGACCTCGGTAGCGCAGCGCGAGCAGGTGTTCCGGAAGGATAAGGAGCAGATCAAAGCGCTTGCCGTAGACGGCGCCAAATTGCTGAAGCGTCTGGCGGATGAAACGGAAGGAAATTTCTCCTTTGAATACAGTCCGGAAAGCTTTCATGGAACCGAGGTGGAGTATGCACTGGATGTCTGCAATGCCGTACTGGACGTCTGGCAGCCGACTGCGGACAGGAAGGCGGTTATCAACATTCCGGCAACGGTGGAAACCGCCATGCCGCATGTATTTGCTTCCCAGATTGAATACATGAGCAAAAATTTAAAATATCGGGAAAATGTAGTGCTGAGCCTGCATCCTCATAATGACAGGGGCTGCGGAGTCAGCGATACGGAGCTTGGCATACTGGCGGGGGCGGATCGCGTGGAAGGGACGCTGTTCGGAAACGGAGAGCGTACCGGAAATGTTGATATTATCACAGTTGCCATGAACCTGTTTTCTTACGGCATCGATCCGGAGCTGGATTTTTCCAATATGCCGGAGATTTCCGAGCGTTATGAACGCTTGACGAAAATGAGCGTGTCAAACCGCCAGCCGTATGCGGGAAGTCTGGTATTTACCGCATTTTCCGGCTCGCATCAGGATGCGATCGCAAAAGGCATGAACTGGCGGGAGACGAAGAAACAGACGATATGGGATGTTCCGTATCTGCCGATCGATCCGGTCGATGTTGGAAGAACCTATGATGCGGATGTAATCCGGATCAACAGCCAGTCCGGAAAAGGCGGGATCGCCTATATCCTGAAACAGAATTATTCGATCTCCATACCGGAGAGAATGCGGGAAGAGGTCGGCTACGCCGTAAAGCAGGTCAGCGACGAGGAGCACAAAGAGCTTTCGCCTCAGTGGGTTTACGAAATTTTTGAGGAGAACTACATTGATTATTCTCCGAACTTTAAAATTTTAGAGTGCCATTTCAAACAAAACGACGGAATCATGGCGGAAGTAACCATTGCGGCAGGAGAAAAGAAAACCATCGTAGATGCGAACGGAAACGGACGGCTGGACGCGGTCAGCAACACGATCAAGCAATTTTTCGGGATCAGCTACGAACTGTCCGTTTACGAGGAGCACGCATTGTCCAAAGGCTCCTCCTCCAAAGCGATGGCGTATGTCGGAATTGTCTGCGACCAGAAAGCGTACTGGGGAGCAGGGATCGACGAGGACATTATCAAGGCCTCGGTCAATGCGCTTGTAGTAGCGGTCAACAAGCTTCCGCAGGTGCAGAACGACAAAAATATGAAAGACGACCGCCTGATGACGATGTTAAACTTTATGCAGGCAAATTACCAGACGGTTACGCTGGAGGATATGGCAAAGGAATTTCATTTTTCCACGCCGTATATTTCCAAGTACATTAAAGACAAATCCGGAAAAACATTTGGGGAACATCTGACGCAGATGCGGTTAAAAAGGGCGAAAAGCCTTTTGAAGAACGGAAATATGACCGTAGAAAATATTGCGAACGTGGTGGGTTATCCGAATGCCGAGCATTTTATCCGTCTGTTTAAAAAGACATTTGACATGACTCCGGTGCAGTATCGGAACTTAAACCGATAACCGGCAGGGCCGCCCTTCCGTTGGATACGGCGGCTTTTTGCGTTTTCAATATTCTATGTGGAATAATGACAAGAAATATGCTATAATAACGTCGAACATGATATTGTGCGAATGGAAAAGGGGTTAAGGAGGAGAACAGCAGTGAGATTAGTAACGCGATCGGATTTTGATGGATTGGCATGCGGAGCCTTGCTTTTGGAGGCCGGAATTATTGACAGTTGGAAATTTGCGCATCCGAAGGATCTTCAGGATGGTCTGGTTGAGATCGATGAAAATGACTGTCTGGCGAACGTGCCGTATGTAGAAGGCTGCGGCCTGTGGTTTGATCATCACTCCAGCGAGCATGAAAGGCTGCAACTACAGGGGAAATACAAAGGAGAGAGCCGTATCACGCCATCCTGTGCGCGGATCATTTACGAATACTACGGGGGAAGAGAGCGCTTCCCGCAGTTTGATGATATGATGGTTGCAGTGGATAAGGTGGACTCCGGCAATCTGACCATAGATGAGATCATGAATCCGCAGGGATGGATTCTGGTCGGCTTCTTGATGGACCCGCGGACGGGTCTTGGCCGCTGGAGACAGTTTACCATCCCGAACTATCTGCTGATGGAGAAGCTGATGCAGGCGTGCCGCACCATGACGACGGAGGAAATTCTGGCGCTTCCGGATGTTCAGGAGAGGATCGAGGTTTATCAAGAGCAGACAGAAAAATTCAAGGAAATGGTAACGGCGCATACCAGAGTTGAGGGAAATGTGATCATTTCCGATCTGCGCGGGGTAGATCCGATTTATACCGGCAATCGCTTCATGATCTACAGCATGTATCCGGAGCAGAACATTTCCGCATGGATCGTCAGCGGACGCGGAGGAAAAGGATGCTCCGCAGCGGTTGGCTACAGCATTTTAAACAAAACGTCGGACGTAAATGTCGGCAGCCTGATGCTGAAATATCATGGAGGCGGACATAAAAAGGTAGGAACCTGCCAGTTTTCCGATGAAAATATGGAGACGGAACTGCCGAAAATGTTAAAAGAACTGTGTGAGCTGGCAAATCAGTAAACGCTGGCGCTGTCGGGAGGAATGCCAGTGGATATTCATGTACGAAAAATTAACAAAAGCCTGATCGTAGGGTGGTGGCTGATCGTTGCAATTTTGTTTGTTTCCTATTGCGGCGAGGTAATCAAAGGCGAGCGGACACTGTCATATTTAGCGGTATTTTTGCTGGTTACGGTCATTCCGCCGGTTCTTTGCACTGCGGTATACCAAAAAGACGCGGAATGCAAAAGACTCCGTTACTATATAGTAACGGGTTATTTTCTCATGTATTTGTTTAGCATGGCAACGGGCAGCACCAGTCTGGTATTTTGTTATATACTTCCCCTGCTGGCATTTCTCGTTCTGTATCATCAGCCGAATCTGATTCTGGTAACCGGAATCGCGGCGATCGTGGTAAACGTAATCTCTATCGTACTCCGCGCGCCGGAGGGAGCGCTGACGCTTTCCGGCAGCAAGGATTCCGAGATACAGCTTGCGCTGTTGTTTCTGTGTTTCAGCGGTTCCTATGCCGCGACCAAGCTGTATGATGAAATGAACCGGCAAAACAATGAATACGTCCGGATGCTGGATGAGAAAAACATCCAGATCCAGAAAATTACCCTGCAGACGATTACCACGATCGCCAATACGATCGATGCGAAGGATGAATACACCAAAGGTCATTCCCGCAGAGTATCGGAATACTCGGTAGCGATCGCGGAGGAGATGGGTTTTTCGGAAAAAGAAATAAGGGAGATCCGCGCCATTGCGCTTTTGCATGATATCGGAAAGATCGGCGTGCCGGATGCGGTGCTCAATAAGCCGGGGAAGCTGACGCAGGAAGAGTATCAGTTGATGAAGCAGCATACCGTAATCGGCGCGGAAATTTTAAAAGATATTGAAATGCTGCCGGGAATCGACATCGGGGCAAAGTATCATCATGAGCGGTATGACGGCAAGGGTTATCCGGACGGACTAAAAAAAGAAGAAATTCCAAAGATCGCCCGTATCATTGCGGTCGCCGATGCATACGATGCGATGACCAGCAACCGCGTATACCGCAAACAACTGACCGATGAAAAGGTCATGTCCGAATTGGAAAAAGGAAACGGAACCCAGTTTGATCCGGAAGCGGTTACGGCGCTGCTGAAGCTGTTAAAAGAAGGAAAAATAGAAAATATAAGCCAAAAAGCGCAGGAGGAAGAGCATTTAAGCGATGCCTCCCAAATCCTCGCCCGAATTATGGAAAGGCAGGAAGAGCTGAGCGCGGAGCGGCTGGTTTTGGACGAACTGACCGGAGTATATAACAAGACGTATGGGGAACGTCTGTTAAAAGAAACGGTCGGCAAGGAAAAAGGCTGTCTGATTTTGTTTGATATCGACCATTTCCGGCTGATCAATGACGGCTCCGGATATATTACCGGCGATATCTGTTTAAAGCTGGCGGCGGAAGCGATGCGGAAGATGAGCGGACATATGGTCGTTTCCCGTTTTGGAGGAGACGATTTCGTAGCGTACACGCCGGATTTCCGTACAAAAGAAGAAGCAGGTCAGGCGCTGGAGCGCTTTACGGAAGAAGTGAAAAGCACGATCGCGATCAAAGATAAATCGCAGGAAATTTCCGTATCTGCCGGAGTCGTAATGTGCGAAGAAGGGGAGACGTTCGAAGAAGCGCTCATAAAAGCGGACAAAGCCTTGTACGTGGCAAAGACCAAAGGAGGAAATCAATCGTTTTTCCATGGGCGGGCGCAGAAGGAGGACAGAGCGCTTTCCCATACGGATCTTTCGCGGCTGGTGCATATGATGCACCATAACGGTCAGTATGAAGGCGCTTTTCAGACGACGTATCCGGAATTCCAGAGGATATACGAATTTATCAAGAAGGTTTCGGAGCGGAACCGCCAAAAAATGCAGATGGTACTTTTTACGGTGCTGCCGAATCATGAGGAGAGGGTATCGGTAGAAGAACGGCAGCGGGTAATGGAGCTTTTGGATAAGGCGATCATCGTATCGGTGCGCGGCGTGGACGTAACCACCAGATACAGCAGCACCCAGCGACTGGTGCTTTTGATGAACATGAATGACGAACAGATTCACATTGTAACGGATCGGATCATGAAAGAATTTTTCCGGATGTACGAAAAAAAGGAAATCAGCGTCTATTATGATATTGCGGATCTGGATGTGGCCGCAGAAAACGAATAAGAAAGCGAGCAAGATTGGGGGATAACGAATGGAAGAAAAAGAAATTACAGGTGTCAAAGTGCGGACGATCTGCTTTTGGCTGCTGATATCTGCAATTATTTTGTTTATATTGCTGCTTTTCGGCCTGTTCCATATTACGGTAAGCTATCGGTCGCTGGTCGATTCGACCAACACCTATATAGAGGCGGAAACCAATATACGGATGCTGGAATCGGCGCATTCTTATCTTACGGAAACCTCGCGCCAATATGCCGTTACGATGGAGCCGTCCTATATGGACGCATACTTCGAAGAAGTATATGAAAGCCAGCGGAGGGAAAAGGCGGTAGAAGAGCTGGTAAAGCTGGCAAAAGGAAAGCGGAAGCTGAGGACAGCGTTGGAGGGCGTGGTAGAGGGGTCTTCGGCAATGATGGAATTGGAGATACACTCCATGAGGCTTGTTTCCGTTTTGAACGGTCTGGATGAGGCGCAGCTTCCGGAAGACGTGGCTGCTTATGAGTTGACGCAGGAGGAAATGGACGCCAGCGATCTGGAATTGAGAAACAGCGCTTACAAGCTGGTTTTCGGGAAGGACTATCAGGCGCTGCAGCAGCAGATCTTGGGCAATCTGTCCGATGTTACCGATGCGGTGTCCGAGATTACCGAGCGGGAGCAGACAAGCAGCAGGGAGAATCTGCAGAAGTCGCTGACGGAGCTGCAGATCTATGTTTTTCTGCTGTTCCTTCTGACAGTGGTCATTTTTGTCATTCTGACCTTCTTTGTCCTGCGTCCGGTCAACCGCTATGTGCGCTGCATCGAAGAAGAAAAGGATATGGAAGTCAAGGGATTGTATGAATTTAAATTTCTGGCCTATACTTATAATAAGATCCATAACCGTAACATGACAAACAGTCAGGAGCTTCAAAGAAAAGCGGAGCATGATGCCCTGACCGGCATCTGGAACCGCACCACCTTTGAATCGCTCAAGGAGAGCATGACCAAGTCGTTCTGTCCGCTGACGCTTCTCTTGATCGATGTGGACAATTTTAAAGGCGTGAATGACAATTACGGACATGAGATCGGGGATCGCGCGCTGAAACGCGTGGCAAAAATGTTAAAGGAGCAGTTCCGTTCCAACGACTATCCGATCCGAATCGGCGGCGACGAGTTTGCAGTTCTCATGGTCAATGCCACGCCGAGGGACAAGGCGGTAATCCGGCAGAAGATCAACGGAATCAATGAGGCGCTGCAAAAGGGAAAAAGCGGGATTCCGCCACTGTCGCTCAGCGTCGGCGTGGCGTTTTCCGAGTCCGGATATAACAATGAGCTGTATCTGAAAGCCGATGCGGCGCTTTACCGTACGAAAGAAAAAGGAAAATGCGGTATTACATTCCATGGCGAATAAGCGCCGGATTTTGGAAACGGAAGCAGGGAAACGGTTGACAGAGTTAGAGGCATATTACAACAAATTCAACGAAGACAAGCGGCTGGACAGCCGACATGGACAGGTGGAGTTTTGCACCTCCATGAAATATATCCGCCAATATCTGGAGCTTTTGCAAAAAGACCGGCCAAAAGAGAAAATCCGGATTCTGGACGTGGGAGCGGGTACCGGACGGTACAGTATTCCGCTTTCGGAGGAAGGGTATGACGTTTCCGCCATCGAGCCGGTACGCCACAACCTCGGGAGATTAAAGAAAAAAGGCAGTTCGGTCAAAGCGTGGGAGGGCAATGCGCTCAAACTTTCCCGATTTGCGGATGAAAGCTTTGACCTTACGCTGCTGTTCGGCCCGATGTATCATTTACATACTTATGAAGACAAGCTTCAGGCGTTGAAAGAGGCGAAACGGGTAACGCGAACGGGCGGATTTGTGTTTGCTGCATATATTATGAATGAGTACAGCGTCATTACCTATGCGTTTAAGGAGCGGCATATCAAAGACAGCCTGTGCAAAGGGATGCTGGACGAAACGTTTCACTGTACGCAGACCGCCAATCCGCTGTACAGTATGGTGCGGTTAGAGGACATTGCCGCGCTGAATAAAGACGCCGGACTGCAGCGGGAGAAGATCATTGCGGCGGACGGAGCCGCAAACTATATGCGCCCGTTTTTAAATGCACTGGATGAAGAAGAATTTTCGTGTTTTTTGTCCTATCATCTGGCAACCTGCGAGCGGGCGGAGCTGATGGGGGCAAGCGCACATACCGTAGATATTCTGCGGATAAAATAATCAATTTTAGGAGTGAACAAATGAAAAACAGACGAAAAGGGACGGCATGGTGTCTGCTGGGATGTCTTTTGCTGAGCGGCTGCACGTTTTCGGAAAGTCCAACGCAAAAGCTGGCGCAGGCGGATATTTCGTTCCGGCTTCCGCAGCAGATATTTGCGGCTGTGCCGACGGAAAAGGTAAAAGAAAGCATTCCCGTTGTAGAGAAGGTAACCATTACCGCGACGGGAGACTGTACCTTAGGCGCGACTCAGACGCATGGTTATGCAGGCTCGTTCCACCAGTACTATGATGATTACGGAGAAACCTATTTCTTTCAGGGCGTTCGGGATGTATTTGAAAACGACGATCTGACGCTGATCAATCTGGAATGCGTTCTGACGACGTCGGAGGCGCGTGTGGAAAAGACATGGAATCTGAAAGGGAAACCGGAATACACAGGGATCATGACCAGCAGCTCGGTCGAAGCGTGCAGTCTGGGAAACAATCACACGAAGGATTATGGGGAAGCCAGCCATACGGATACGGAAAACGCGCTGAATGAAGCGGGGATCGTCTTCGGATATAACGACCATGTAGGAATTTATACCACGCAGGAAGGCGTAACGATCGGAATCGTCTCCGCCAGTCTGCTTTCGCAGAACGCCCAGAACGAGGGTTATATTCAAAAGGGGATCGAGCAGTTGAAGGATCAGAAGGTAGATCTGATCGTCGCCTGCTGTCACTGGGGAATTGAACGGGAATATTTTCCGAACGATTATCAGCAGACAACGGCGCACCGGATCATTGACTGGGGCGCGGATCTGGTAATCGGAAATCATCCGCATGTTCTTCAGGGCATCGAAGAATACAAAGGAAAGATAATCTGCTACAGTCTCGGCAATTTCTGCTTTGGCGGGAACAAGAATCCGCAGGATAAAAATACCATGATGTTCCAGCAGACCTTTACTTTGATAAACGGAGAGCTTCAGCCGGAACTGGATGTAACGATCATTCCCTGCCGGCTGAGTTCAAAAACCGGAAGCAATGATTTTCAACCGACGATCCTTTCGGGAGAAGGCAAGCAGAACATCATTGACAAGGTAAATTCCTACTCCGCGCCGTACAGTTCGGTCTCCTTTGATACGGAAGGGAAAATGCATCTGGATGATTGACATTTTGTCAATTTTATAGAACAATAAAGATATCTGTAAAAAAGCTTGAGGTTATTTATTTATGATACAATGGAAAGAACATAAAAGCCGCTACTATATACCGCGTGTGAAAGGAACGAAACCGGAGCCGCCGGCGCCGCTGGCGCCGCCAAAACCGGAGGCTGTGTCACTGGATGAACCGGAAGAGCCTTTGAACCGGTCTGCAGAATCCTCCGTTATTGAACGACCGGACAATGTTCTGGGAAGCAGACTGCAGCCGCTGGATGTCATATCCGGCTATCGCGTCCGCCCGGGATATTTCCGGATGGATGGCGCGTATCAGACGGTCAGCGGAGTTAGTTTTACCATTAGCTCACATGGAGCCTCCAGTTGTACGCTGCTTTTGTTCCGTCCGGAGGAAGCCGAGCCGTTTGCGGAGCTGCCGTTTCCGGACTCTTACCGCATCGGCGATACGTATTCCATGCTGGTCTACGGACTAAAAATCGAAGAATTTGAATATGCCTACCGGATGGATGGCCCTTATGAACCGGAAAAGGGACTGCTCTTCAATAAAGAAAACATTCTGCTGGATCCGTATGCCAAAGCGGTTACCGGACAGCGGTGCTGGGGCGAAAAGCCGGAGGGCGGAAAAGACTTTGTCTACAAGGCAAGAGTCGTGCGCAATGATTTCGACTGGGGCAATCTGAAAAGTCCCAATTATGCGATGGAGGATCTGGTTATCTACGAAACGCATGTCAGAGGCTATACCAAAGACGCCTCCTCCGGAGTAAAAGCAAAGGGCACGTTTGAGGGGCTTCGGGAAAAGATTCCGTATCTGAAGGATCTCGGGATCAACGCCATAGAGCTTATGCCGATATTTGAATTTGACGAAATGGAAAGCGCGCGCGTAGTAGACGGCGTCCAGCTTTATAATTACTGGGGTTACAATACGGTCTGCTTCTTTGCGCCAAATACCGGTTATAATTATTTTACCGAGCATCATCATGAGGGAAACGAATTAAAACGCCTCATCTATGATCTGAAGAAAAACGGGATTGAGGTCATTCTGGACGTTGTATTTAACCATACGGCGGAAGGAAATGAAATGGGCCCGTCGTTTTCGTTTAAAGGAATTGACAACAATGTTTATTACATGCTGACGCCGGACGGCTATTATTACAATTTCAGCGGCTGCGGCAATGTGCTAAACTGCAATCATCCGGCAGTCCGGAGGTTTATCATCGAGTGCCTGCGGCATTGGGTAATCGATTATCGGGTAGACGGGTTCCGGTTTGATCTGGCCTCCATTCTTGGCCGCGACCAGAACGGCGTGCCAATGGCGAATCCTCCGACGTTAGAGGGACTGGCGGCGGATTTTGTGCTTGGCAAGTCCAAGCTGATCGCAGAGGCATGGGATGCCGGCGGAATGTATCAGGTAGGAAGCTTTCCGTCGTGGAACCGGTGGGCGGAGTGGAATGGCCGCTACCGCGACGATATGCGCCGGTTCTTAAAGGGCGACGAGGGAATGGCGGGAATCGCCGTCACGCGGATCATCGGTTCGCCGGATCTGTATTCTCCGGACGGAAGGGGGCATAGCGCTTCGGTCAATTTCCTGACCTGCCACGACGGTTTTACCCTGTATGATCTGTATTCCTACAACTGGAAGCACAATGAAAAGAACGGCTGGGATAATACCGACGGAGATAATAACGGAAACAGCTGGAACTGCGGAGCGGAGGGCGAAACAGACGATGAAGCGGTCAACGGACTGCGCCGCCGTCTGGTCAAAAATGCGTTTGCTGCGCTGCTGTGCAGCCGCGGAGCAGCGATGTTTTTTGCAGGAGACGAGTTCTGCAATACGCAGTTCGGCAACAACAATGCCTATTGTCAGGACAATCTGATCTCATGGCTGGACTGGAACCGTTTGGAGCAGTTTCAGGAAATTCATGATTTTGTCCGCTTCATGATCGCTTTCCGCAAAAAACATCCGGTTTTACGGAAGAAGACAAAACCGGCGGCGTGCCAGCTTCCGGAGATCAGTATTCATAACGGATATCCGTATAATGACCGCGCAGATTACAATACGCATATGATCGGCGTCATGTATGCGGGACGGAATCTTACCGATACCGGCGACGATATCGTATTTTACAGCATGAATTCCTATTGGGAGCCGCTGACGATGCAGCTTCCGGTTTTAACAAATGGAATGGAATGGAAGATTGTGGTCAATACTTACTATGAATACAGGGATGGGGAGGATTATTCGCAGAAGGCTGAGATCTTTGGCCCGAACACCATCCGCATTCCGCCGAGAAGTACCATCATCTTACTTGCGGTATAAGTGAAATTATTAAGAAAGTATAAAATGTTAGCACTCGCTATTGACGAGTGCTAACAATGGTGGTATAACATACTTAACACAAAGATATGGCGTATACGACAGCAGTCGCATAGAAAAAAAGGAGGAATGACTTATGTTGATGCCGAGTATTTTTGGAGAAAGTTTGTTTGACGATTTTTTTGATGATTTTACACGTCCGGTTCGGAGCGCTGTAAGATACAGCACCCCGTCCACCAACATCATGCGGACCGATATCAAGGAAAGCGATCTGGGTTATGAGTTGGACATCGACCTTCCGGGTTTTAAGAAGGAAGATGTAAAGGCGGAGTTAAAGGATGGCTATCTGACCATCCACGCAGAGACCAACAGCGATAAGGACGAAAAAGATAACGACGGCAAATACATTCGCCGCGAGAGATACTACGGAAGCTGCAGCAGAAGTTTTTATGTAGGCGAGAACGTAACGCAGGATGAGATCAAGGCGAAGTTTGAAGACGGTATCTTAAAGGTGTCCGTTCCGAAAAAGGAAGACAAGCCGAAGGTAGAAGAAAGCAAATATATAGCCATTGAAGGCTGACGGACAGGGGGCATATCAAAGCGATATGCTCCCTTTTTCTGTAAAAATAACTGCCAGATTTCGAAAAAATCTCTATGTTAAGCGTCGGCAATCAACCCTTTTTGTTTCCACTTGCCGCTCTGCCAGCGGATAAACATAAAGACCGCGCGGATGCATTCATCCATTGCCATGCCGACATAGGCGCCGATAACCATCCATCTCAGCCGGATTCCAAAGAAATAAGTTCCGCCGACTGCGCACAGATACATAAAAACGGCAGCGATGATCGTTGGGAAAAGAGCGTCTCCGCTGGTTTTTAGGGCCTGTCCGAATACCATGTTCGCGGAACGCCCGATTTCCAGTGCAATATCAATGGCAAGAAGTTTACCGACCAGCGTGATCATATCCGGATTGTCGCTGAAAAAACGCATGATCAGACCGGAGCATAGAGCGAACAGGGATTCCAGAATGACGGAGATCAGGATGCCGATCGCCGCGGCCTGTTTGGTTCCCCGATCGCATTCGCGGTACTCCTTTGCGCCGATCCGCCATCCGGTCATGATCGCATTCGCCTGTGCCAGCGCAGCCGCCACGCAATAGGAAAAATTGGTAATCTGCATGGCGTAAGAGCGTGCGGTCACATTGACGCCGTTGGGATCCATTTGATTTAAAAAGCGCATAATCAGCGTCATAGCGACATTGTAGAGCGCGGTTTCCATTGCAGAGGGAAGACCGATCTTAATGATCTGTCCCAAAACAAAAAGAGCGGGAAGACGTTCCGGCTGCTGTTTGGCATGGATCAGAAAATGAGACGCGGCGATGACAATGACAAGATTGATCAGACGCGACAGCGCCGTTGCGATAGCAACGCCTTTTACCCCCATCTGCAGCGGAAACAGAAATACGGCGTTTAAAACGATATTTAAAACGTTTGCGCAAAGCGTCGCCGCAAGCGGCCAGCGGGTGTGCCCGAATGCGCGCAGATAACTGGAAAAGATCGGGATCAGGGCGTTAAAAATGCAGCAGCCGCCGACGATCTGAAGGTAGACCTTTGCATAGTCCATCAAAAGCGGCGCAACGCCCACCAGCTCCAAAACCGAATCGGAAAAAAAGAACAAAAACAACGAGAGCAGGATGCCGATGGTCAGATTAAACAGCAGGCCGAGCTGTCTTGCCTGAAAGGCAACGCCGATCCGTCCGGCACCGATGTACTGCGTCATGACGGCGATCATTCCGGAGGAAATCACAGAAAACATAATGATAAACATGCCGATATAGGTATTGGAGGTGCCGACCGCCCCGACCGCCTCGTCGTTGACGGAAGAAAGCATCAGCGTATCGACCATTCCTGCCAGCATCAGGCAGAGGGTTTCCAGACAGATCGGAACAAACAATTGACCTAAAGTTTTTCTTTGCGCTTCCATAATAGCATCTCCTAAAACACGTTTTTTTCATTTTACCCTTGTCCCACAAAAAAAACTTGTTTTTTTTCGATTAAAAATTGCACTATTTCCATATACTTGTTAAAATGGAAGAAAAATGGGCAAAGAGGAAAAGATGAATCTGGAATTAAAGGAAAACCGGCCGCATGGCACAAAAGAATATCCGTATGACCAGTACCATATGCATCATATCGGGCATCGTTTTCAGGTGCCGGTGCATTGGCATGAAGAAATGGAGATCATCTATATCAAACAGGGACAGCTTCAGGTAACCGTAAACGGGCAGAATTTTTCGGGGGAAAGCGGTTCCATTTATCTTGTCAACCCAAGAGAACTGCATTTGATGGGCTCCTCCGACGTTTCGGTCGATTACTACACGCTTCTGTTTCCCTTAGAGCTGCTCTCTTTTCAGACGATGGATGAATTGGAGACCGGACTGATGCAGCCGCTCCGGAGCGGCCAGTGGATGTTCCGGCATGAACTGACAGACGACAAAGCGCATACGTTTTCCTCGCTGCTGGAGGCGGTAATTGAGGTCAACCGCAGGAATCATCCTTGGAAGCAGCTGCGGACAAGAGTGCTTTTGCTGCAGCTTCTGGAAACTTTGATCGAAAAAAACGCGCTGCTGCGTCCCGCCGCCGGCTTCCAGAACCGTATGCAAAAAGAGATGCTTGCGTTTATTCAGGCGCATTATACGGAAAAGATTACGCTGGGAATGCTGTCCGGACAATTTCATCTTTCCGAAAAATATATTTCGCATTATTTTAAAGAACATTTTCATCTGACGTTTTCCAATTATGTCAACCATCTGCGGCTGACACATGCCAAACGCCTTTTGGAATTTACGGATCTGCCGGTTACAGAGATCGCGCTCCGCTCCGGCTTCCCGAGCGTCAGCTATTTCATCCGGACGTTCAAAGGCTCCTGCGGGATTTCGCCGCTAAAGTACCGGAAATCATTTGACGCCCCCATTCATTGATATTATACTATAAAGCGATTGCGACAGGGAGGCTGGTTCATGTTTTTGATTGTCGGTCTGGGAAATCCGGACAAAAAATACGAAAAAACACGTCATAATATCGGATTTGACGTTATAGATGCTTTGGCGGAGCGGTATCGCATTCCGGTTACCGAACGGGGGCAGAAGGCGCTCGTTGGCAGGGGCGTGATCGAAGGAGTACGGGTTCTGCTGGCAAAACCGCAGACTTATATGAATTTAAGCGGGGACAGTGTCAGCGAGCTGCTCCGTTTTTATAAACTGGATCCGGAGAGCGAGCTTTTAGTCATTTTTGATGACATCAGCCTGAACCCCGGCTGCATCCGCATCCGCAAAAAAGGCAGCGCCGGAGGGCATAACGGGATCAAAAGCATCATTGCCCAGATCGGCACGCAGGATTTTATGCGGATCAAAGTCGGGGTAGGGGAAAAACCCGAAGGCTGGGATCTGGCGGATCACGTACTGGGGCGTTTTTTGCCGGAGGACCGGAAAAAAGCGGAGGAAGCGATCTCCGATGCGGCGGACGCGGCTGTCTGGATGATACAGGGCAGGACGGACGACGCGATGAATGAATATAACGGAAAAAACAGGAGCGGCAAGTGAAAGCATTTTTAGAACCTCTCCGCGAACTCAGCGGTTTTGCGGAATTGCTGGATACGGCGGAAAAAGAAAAAGGTCTGGTTTCTGTGACCGGATGTATTGATGCGCAGAAACCGCATATGATCTATGCATGCAGCAATGGGCGAAAAAAGAAGCTCATTGTTACTTTTCATGAGCAAAAAGCGAAGGAATTGCTGGAGGAATACCGTTTTTTTGATCCGGATGCGCTCTATTATCCGGCGAAGGATGTGTTGTTTTATCAGTCGGACATCCGAGGAAATCTTCTGACTGCGGAACGGCTTCAGGCGTTGAAGGCCATTCATGAGCGGGAAAGCGTCACGCTGATTACCACGTTTGACGCGCTGATGAATACGATGGCGCCGCCGGAAAAAATGTGGGCCTCCATTCTGCATCTGGCGCCCTCGGATACGCTCTCCTTTTCGGAGATTTCCAAAAAGCTGGTCTGCATGGGATATGAGAAGGAATATCAGGTAATGCAGATGGGGCAGTTTGCCATTCGGGGCGGGATTTTGGATATTTTCCCGCTGACGGAGGAAAATCCGGTTCGGATCGAGCTGTGGGGGGACGAGATCGACACCATCCGCTCCTTTGATCCGGAAAGCCAGAAGTCCATCGAAACGATCGAGGAGCTTACGATCTATCCGGCATGTGAGCTGGTGCTGTCCGAGGAGGAATTAAAAACCGGAATCGATGCGGTGCGCAGGGACGCGAAACGTCTGTCGGAGCAGCTGCGCAAGGAAATGAAAACAGAAGAAGCGTACCGGATTACCTCGCGGGCGGACGAATTGTGTGAAGAATGGGAGGAGCTTTCCCTGTGCGCCGGAACGGATGCGTTTTTGTCTTATTTTGGACTGCAGCCGGTCTGTCTGCTGGATTATCTCAAAAAAGAAGATACGCTTCTTTTTCTGGATGAGCCGGGCAGATGCGTAGAGCGGGGCAGGCAGACGGAAACCGAATTTTCGGAAAGCATGAAGCAGCGGCTTTCGATGGGATATCTGCTTCCGGGACAGATGCGGGAGCTGTTTCCATACAAGGAGATCATGGGGAGGCTGGAGGGCTGCTCCTGTATTTCGCTTGCGGCGCTGGATTCCAAAAACTACGGACTGACGCAGAGGGCGCAGTATGCGCTTCAGGTAAAAAGCGTCAACGCCTATCACAACAGCTTTGAACTGCTGGTAAAGGATTTGGAGCAGTACCGGAAGAAAAAATACCGGACGATCCTGCTGTCCGGCTCGCGGACGCGGGCAAAGCGGCTGGCGGAGGATCTGCTGGCGGAAGGGTTAAACAGTTTTTATACGGAAAATTATGACCACGAGCTGCTCCCGGGGCAGATCATGGTCTGCTATGGAAAAGTAAAAAAAGGCTACGAATATCCGATCCTGCAGTTTGCGGTCATTACGGAGAGCGATATTTTCGGAGCGGAAAAAAAGAAGAAAAAGCGCCGCCGTATCTACGAAGGCGAAAAAATACAGAGCTTTAACGATCTTTCGGTAGGCGATTACGTCGTGCATGAAAATCATGGACTGGGGATTTATCGGGGAATCGAAAAGATAGAAAGCGAGCGGAAGGTAAAGGACTATATCAAGATCGAATACGCCGGAGGCTCGAATCTGTATATCCTTGCAACGCAGCTGGAGCTGATTCAGAAATATGCGGGCAGGGATTCCAGAAAGATCAAACTGAACCGTCTGGGAGGACAGGAATGGGCGAAAACAAAATCTAAGGTGCGCGGCGCCGTACAGGAGGTGGCGCAGGATCTGGTCCGGCTGTACGCGGCGAGGGAGGAAAAAACCGGTTATGTGTACGGACCGGACACGATCTGGCAGAAGGAATTTGAAGAGCTGTTTCCGTTCGAGGAGACGCAGGATCAGGAGCTTGCCATCGAAGCGACGAAGCGCGACATGGAGAGCAGCAAGATCATGGATCGCCTGATCTGCGGCGACGTCGGTTACGGAAAGACGGAGATTGCGATACGGGCGGCGTTTAAAGCCGTACAGGAAAGCAAGCAGGTAGCGTATCTGGCGCCGACTACCATTCTGGCGCAGCAGATTTACAATACCTTTTGCCAGAGAATGAAAGATTTTCCGATCCGTATCGACCTGCTCTGCCGTTTCCGTTCTGCGGCGGAGCAGAAAAAAACAGTAGCGGAGCTGAAAAAGGGACAGGTGGATATTGTGATCGGAACCCACCGGATCTTATCGAAGGATGTCGGGTTTCAGGATCTGGGACTGCTGATCGTCGATGAGGAGCAGCGGTTCGGCGTAACGCACAAAGAAAAGATCAAACAGATGAAGACCAACGTCGATGTGCTGACGCTGACGGCTACGCCGATTCCCAGAACGCTGCATATGAGCCTGATCGGGATCCGCGATATGAGCGTACTGGAGGAACCGCCGATGGATCGTCTGCCGATCCAGACCTATGTGATGGAATACAATGAAGAAATGGTCAGGGAAGCGATCAGCAGGGAGCTGGCAAGGGACGGGCAGGTTTATTACGTTTATAACAGGGTAAAGGATATTGCGGATATAACGGCGCGCATTCAGTCGCTGATACCGGAGGCCGTCGTTTCCTATGCGCATGGACAGATGAAGGAAACGGAGCTGGAAAAGATCATGTACCGGTTTATCAACGGGGAGATCGACGTACTGGTATCGACGACGATCATTGAGACGGGATTGGATATTTCCAATGTCAATACCATGATCATCCACGATGCGGACAATATGGGACTGGCGCAGCTTTACCAGCTCCGAGGCCGCGTGGGACGCTCCAACCGGACGGCGTACGCCTTTTTGATGTACCGGCGGAACAAGATGTTAAAAGAAGTCGCCGAAAAGCGGCTGGCAGCCATCAAAGAGTATTCCGAGCTGGGAAGCGGCTTCCGCATCGCCATGCGTGATCTGGAGATACGGGGAGCGGGAACGCTGCTGGGAGAGCAGCAGAGCGGGCATATGGAGGCGGTCGGCTATGACCTGTACTGTAAGATGCTAAACGAAGCGGTCAAAGCGGAGAAGGGCATCGGGCAGGAGGAAACGTTTGATACCACAGTGGATGTGGAAACCGATGCTTATATTCCGTCCGGTTATATCGCAAACGAATTTCAGAAGCTGGATATTTATAAACGCATCGCCGGAATCGAAACGAACGACGAAGCGGAGGAAATGGTAGAAGAGCTGATCGACCGTTTCGGAGAACCGCCGAACTCCGTACAAAATCTGATCGTTATTGCAAACCTGAAAGCAAAAGCGCACCGGCTCTTTATTCGGGAGGTCATCCAGAGGGGAGCGGACATAAAGCTGGTAATGCATGAAAGGGCGAGGATCCATGCCGAACGGATTCCGACGCTGATCAAAGAAGCGGCTCCGGCGCTGCGTTTTACCGCAGACGCGGCAAATCCCTTTTTTACGTATCAAATAAAAGCGGGGCCGCGCGGGAAGAATACGGACGTTTTGGAGGCGTTAGGGCAGCTGCTGGACCGGATGGAAATCCTCATCGGGGAAGAAAACGGTTGCCAGTTATAGGAATTAGAATTATAATATATAAGAATATGCCGATGATCCATATCGGGCGGATGTAGGAGGACGTATGAAAAAAACAAGATTTGCAGCATTGTGTATGGCAGGAGCGGTTGCCGTTTCCGTACTGACCGGATGCGGATTGGATAAAAATGAAACGATCGCCACATTGGGCGAGCAGGAGATTCCGGCGGGCGTTGCGAACTTTATGTGCAGATATCAGCAGTCAACAAGCGACGACGCGTTTCGGGGATATTTTGGAGACGATGTATGGTCGCAGGATCTTTACGGAAACGGCTCGACGATGCAGGAAACGGTAAAAACGCAGGTTATGGAGAGCCTGCATGAGATGTATACGCTGCAGAACCATATGCAGGAGTATGACGTTTCGCTCAGCGAGGAAGAAAAGCAGAAAATTTCAGATACCGCCGCTGAATTCATAAACGCGAATTCGAAGGATGCGTTAAAGGAAATGGGCGCGGAGCAGGAGATCGTCGAAGAACTGCTGACCCTGTATACGATCCGGAGTAAGATGTATGCGGCGGTTACCGCGGACACCGATACCAATGTTTCCGATGAGGAAGCCAATATGAGAGCGTACAGCATGATCCGGATGGCGACGGACAGCCATTATGACGAGAATTACAACCAGATCGCCTATACGCAGGAGGAAGTGGCGCAGATTCAGGAAACGGCGGAAGAAATCGCGCAGGAATTGGAAACTAATCCGGACTTTGACGCCGTAGCCAAAGCGCATGAATATACGGCAAGCACCGGCACCTACGATGCGGACGATACGACATTGGACGAGGCGGTTAAAACCGCGCTGGACGGATTGGAGGAAGGCGTGGTTGCGGAGCCGGTGGTAACGGATAACGCCATCTATATCGTCCGGCTGGACAGCGCGAGCGATAAGGAAGCAACCGAGGAAAACCGTCAGTCCATCATAAAGGAACGGAAGGATGCGCGTTATGATGAAGTGCTGGCAGGATGGCAGAAGGACGACGGCTGGGAGGTAAAAGATAAGGTTCTGGCAAAGATCGTATTCCGGAACGGATTTACCCAGACCACCGAAACGGAAACGGAAACAGAAACCGAATCGGAATCCGAGACTGAAACGGAAACCGAATCGGAATCCGAGACTGAAACGGAAACCGAATCGGAATCCGAAGCCGGAACAGAAGCAGCAGCAGAATAAGGAATGCCACGTATTTGTCAATTCGTTGAAAAAGAAATGGAAAAACCATATTTTTTGAATAACAACTGACAAAAAAACGAATAGTATATAGAAAGGAAGTTTCTTTCCTTGACAAAAAGTCGTAAAGACGTCTATAATTACATGTTTGTAAAAAGAATCGACTAAGAATTCCCTATCTTGGTATAGAAGATCATCGAGGTGTGTTATGGAACAATATGTGATTAAAGGTGGCAATCCTTTATATGGCGAAGTTGAGATTGGCGGCGCTAAGAATGCGGCGCTTGCCATTCTGGCGGCGGCGATCATGACGGATGAAACCGTTACCATTGAAAATCTTCCGAATGTCAGAGATATCAATGTACTGCTTCAGGCAATCGAGGAGATCGGCGCGCAGGTAGATCGCGTGAATCTGCATAAAGTCAAGATCAACGGCTCGTTTATTCGGGATGTCAGCGTGGATAATACATTTATTCGTAAAATTCGTGCGTCTTATTATCTGATCGGCGCACTGCTGGGAAAATATAAGCGTGCGGAGGTTGCGCTTCCGGGCGGCTGCGATATTGGAAGCAGACCGATCGACCTCCATATGAAAGGCTTTCGGGCAATGGGAGCCAAGATTGACATTGCGCATGGTATGGTTTTAGCGGAGGCGGAAAAGCTGACCGGAACCCATATCTATCTGGATAAGGTTTCCGTAGGAGCGACCATCAATATCATGATGGCGGCGTCTATGGCGAACGGCAAGACGGTTATTGAAAATGCGGCAAAGGAGCCGCATGTAGTAGACGTAGCAAACTTTTTAAACAGTATGGGAGCAAATATCCGAGGAGCCGGAACGGATGTCGTCCGGATCGTCGGAGTGGAAAAACTCCATAAAACCGAATATTCCATCATACCGGATCAGATCGAAGCCGGAACCTTTATGTTTGCGGCGGCGGCGACAGGCGGAGACGTGCTTGTGAAAAACGTCATTCCGAAGCATTTGGAGGCGACTACGGCAAAGCTTTTAGAGGTCGGCTGCAGGGTAGAGGAGTTTGACGACGCAGTACGCGTGATCTCCAACGGAAAACTGGCGCATACGCAGGTTACGACGCTTCCGTACCCGGGATTTCCGACGGATATGCAGCCGCAGATGGCGGTTTTGCTTGGAATCGCAGACGGAACCAGCACCGTAACGGAAAGCATTTTTGAAAACCGTTTCAAATATGTCGATGAATTGACGCGTATGGGCGCCAATATAAAAGTAGAAAGCAATATCGCGATCATTACCGGAGTAAAACGGTATACAGGAGCAAGAGTCAATGCGCCGGATCTGCGCGCCGGAGCTGCGCTGGTCATTGCGGGATTGATCGGCGAGGGCATTACCATTGTCGATGACATTTATTATATCGAGCGTGGTTATGAGGAGCTGCATAAGAAACTGGGAGCGCTGGGAGCCAGAATCGAAAAAGTGTCCAGCGATAAAGAAATTCAGAAGTTTATCTTAAAGGTATCCTAAGCAAAAATCCACAGACTGTTTCCTAAATATCATACAACTTTTTAGAAAAAATGCCAAAGAAAAAGTTGGCTGGAACCCGCATTTTCTCTGGCATTCTGGAATTTCGTTTGTCACTGGAATTTACTTTGGCATTCAAGCCAAAACAATAAGAGCCTGTGGGAATCAGGTGCATATCCGTATCTCGATATGACCAAATCACCACAGACTCTCTTATTTTACATTTCTGTCCTCTGCATTCATTGGGCCAGGTTAAATTTCTTCCAAAACCTTCAGCTTTTCTTTTACCTGATTTGCCGCTTCCAGTATAACGGCTGCAGATGCCGCTATCTCTTCAGTTGAAGCCGCCAGATTCTGTGTTCTTCCGTTCACTTTCTCTATAATCTGGCTGAGACTGTGCGTATCATCAAGGATCTGCTTAACAGAGCTCATGATCTTCGTCTGGCTTTCATTGCTGCGGGTGGCAGTCTCGCTGGAATTGCTTGCCAGATGATTAATCTCCCCGGCCACCACCGCAAAACCGCGTCCGGCCTCTCCCGCTCTGGCTGCTTCAATAGACGCATTAAGTGCCAGCAGGTTGGTCTGAGACGCAATTTCCAGCACCTCATCATTATTTTTCTCCAATTCACCCAGAATCATGCTGATCTCATCCATGGAGTCTGATAACTTTTCAAAGAAGGTAGCCAGGTTTGCCATTTCACCGGAAATTTCCGTACTCTCCTCAGCGTTGTTTTCATTTCCCGCTACCATGTCATCCACCGAACTGTACAGCCCCGCAAATTCCCTGTTTACTTCGTTTATAGTAGCTATAATCAGATCCTTCTGTTCCTCAATGGTAGCCTTATCCTTCTCCAGCATTTCTGCAAGCTCCATGGAACGTTGATTCTGAACTTCTACCTGTTTCTTGGTATAGTAAATACAATTTTCCTTTCTGCTGAACCCATTATAGATGGCATCCGCCATCTGACGGCAGGAATCATAACCACAGCAGGAACAGTTAATCATTCTTTCCTCCCTGGTTTTCTTGCACATTTCTTCAAAAATAGCATTCCGTTCAGCTTCTGTAGGTACTTTCACCACGCACTCTGCGGAACGATCCGTATATCCTCTCAGATAATCCTCCAGCTTCAGATTCCGGAACTGATAATTCAACCGTTTTAACCGCTGCTCCGGCGTAAGGCGTTTGGCCCATGCGCTTTTCCTTCCATCCTTCTTTGACTCTTCCCGTATTTTGAGCAGAGAACACAGTACGGAATCGTCATCAGCCTTTTCCTGATCGCAGCCTGTTCCATAAATACAGCCGCTGGAACAATTCAGCGCATCAATAAAAAGGTACGGTGTCTGGCTTTTCGCTATTTTGTCCTTATTGTGTTCCAGATAATGATACATATGCTTTTCGCCTTCTATCTGCCGGATGAACACACTCTCGCCTAAAAACCAGTATACATTTTCCTTCAAACCGCCGGGCATGGGATAAATGGAACCAAGCCCGTACTCAATCTCATCCGAAGCAAGAGCCCCTCTGATATTATTTTCCCTGACATATTTCATAAGATGATCAAAAGTCACATTATAGGAAACATATCCCTTATTATTGGGATCCTCGATCTCCAGCTTCTTTGCAATGCAGGGACTGATAAAAGCCAGTTTATCCTGTATTTTCATTTCCTTTTTCGCATAAATAGCCGCACACATCATAGGACTCTGCACAGGAAAAAGCCGGGGAATAAGCTCAGGCGTATAATGCTCTATGTAACGAACCACAGCGGGACAGGGCTGTGAAATTCCTCCCAGGAAATTATTTTTCTTTACATAATTCAAATACCCCCAGGTTGTAATATCCGCTCCGAAAGAAACGCTGATAAGATGATTTACGCCAAGCTGCTTTAAGCCTCCCAAAACGGATTCATAATCATCGGGATAATTAGCCTTAAACGCCGGCGCAATTAAAAGCGAAATCCGTTCTCCGTTCTTCAGATCATGGAAAAACCGTTCCGTATCATCCTGAAATTCCCTGGCTTTATGTTCACACACATCCAGGCAGGCACCACATGCCACACAGCGGTTCCCATCCACCTCAATCCTGTTTTTCCCATCAATTTCCTTGGAAATACAGGCCCCTGCAGCGCTACATACACTGGTACACTTATTGCAGCCGATACAATTCTCGTTCGTAAAAACCAGTGATTTTTTTTCGTTTGTTGCCATAGAATTCCCTTACCTTTCCTCGCATTTTTCTAATAAAGCCACACCGATGCATCGTATTGGCTTTTTCCAACAAATCTGCCAAAACCGACTGCAGCTTATACAAAAATATTATACAATTTATTTCAATCTTTTTCAACAAAATATGTGCATTTTGTAAAATTTAAATGATGCATTCACAGAAAACTTATGCTATAATAATGTTAAATCCACAACCGGATGAAATTTCAATACATTTTTTATTCATTTGGATGCATTTTGGCTGTTTTTTTCAGTGAAAAGCTAATTTTTCTTTCTGATCAGCCGATATCTTTTATACTAAAACAACCAAGGAGGGTAAAAGTATGAGTGTAAATGGAGTTACTGGTGCTTCTGATGTGTACAATGCATATTCCACAGTACAGACCAAAAGTGCGGATACCGAAACCACAAACGAGGCCGTAAGCAGTTCCCAGTCAACCGCTGAATCTGCCGGTGCCGTATATGAGCCTTCAGAAGAAGCAAAAGCTGCTTCTGTCAAGAAATATACGCCTGACCGCAATCTGATCGCAAAGCTGAAAGCTGATGCTGATGCAAGAACCGCACAGCTTCAGAGCCTTGTTGAAAAGATGCTTACCAAACAGGGACAGACCTACAATAAAGCCAATGATATCTGGAGCGTCTTATCCAGCGGCAACTTTACCGTTGATCCGGCCACGAAAGCGCAGGCCCAGGCGGATATCGCCGAGGATGGTTACTGGGGCGTTAAACAGACTTCACAGCGTATTCTGGATTTTGCTACCGCTTTGACGGGAGGCGATCCGGATCAGATCGAAAAAATGCGGTCCGCATTTGAAAAAGGCTACAAACAGGCGGAAAGAATCTGGGGCGGACATCTCCCTGACATTTCCCGACAGACCTATGATGCGGTTTTGTCCGGCTTTGATAAGCTGGCGGAAGAAGCAGGTCTTGCCAAAGAAGAATAAAATTCTCTTATCCATAAAAAAGGGAGTGTTGCAAAATAACTAATTTATAGTTATGGAGCGATGCTCCCTCTCTTTTGTGAACAGCGACAGGGACAAAATCTCTTTTTGTGGATTTTGTCCCTGTTTTTGGCGTACTTTAATAAACTCTGCACTTTTTTCTATTTTACCTATGCGGTTTTTATGGTAAACAGATGGCTTCCCAGCCTGTCATTCTGTATCTTCGCGTGCAGCTTGTTGAGATTGTAGCCCATACACAGCAGAAGTATCTCCAGTTTTACTTTTGTTTTCCCTCGCAGCAAAAATCTCTGGAACTCATAATCATTTTTCAGTACACCAAAGGCTCCCTCCACCTGGATCGAGCGGTTCATACGGTATTGGATCCCCTTTTCGCTCAAGATGTTCTCATAGGACTCCTGACGTTTTTCTATAAAGCTTTTAGAAACATACAGCCGTTTGTTTCCTTTCGCCTTTGTACAGGCTTCTTTATAGGAGCAGCCGCTGCAATCCTCACATTCATACACCGTTACTTCTGACTCATAGCCGCTTTTGCTTCTCTGTTTCTTTTTGCCCACTGCCATAAGCCGCTTCCCGGCATGGCAGGTATAACAGTCGCTGCTTTCATCATATCCCATGTTCTCCCGTTTGCTGATGTCCTTCTTAAAACTCCGTTTCTTCCATGTCTCATAGGTCTGAGGCTTGATATAGGGTGTCTGTTCCTTTTCCCGCAGATAGCTGTAACCTTCTTCGCTTTCATACCCGGAATCCGCAGTTACGCTGGGATAGCGGAATCTAAGTTTTTCTTCCATATGCTTCAAGAACGGCACCAGAGTCCATACATCATTCCTGTCCTGGAAGATGTCAGCCGCAACGATATATTCACTGTCCACACCGATCTGCACATTGTACCCGGGCTTTAGCTGAGCATTCCTCATGTGGTCATCCTTCATGTGCATAAAGGTGGCATCCACATCCGTTTTGGAATAATTGTTCCGGTCCCCGAAACGGCAATGGTGCAGGTCGTATAGAAGCTGGCGGTCCAGAAACCTACGGAATAGTTCCCGGTATTTCTGGTGGATGCTCTTCCTTTTCCCCCTGCCGTATACAGATGCGACGGCATGCTGTTCACAGTATCCTTCCAGGAAATCCAGTATCCTTTGCAGATCTTGTGAGCATGTTTCTTTTGCCACCACAAATGCCTGCATGTATTCCTGATTCACCAGCTGCACCGCCTCCTGTATCTTCTGGAACATTTTTTCTTCCCATTTGCTGATGGATTTCTTCCAGACGAATGTGTATTTATTGGCACATGCCTCCAGTTTTGTTCCATCAATAAAAACAGTTTCTTGAGCCAGTTCACCCATGTCTGCAAGATGGCGCACCAACTGGTAGAACAGGTCTTCACATGCCTCCGCTAAAAAGCCGGTCCGGAATCTGGCAATGGTGCTGTGGTCCGGCGCTTTCTGTCCTGCCAGGAGCCATAGGAAGTTGATATCCCTCCTGCATGCACTCTCGATCTTTCTGGAAGAGTAGATGTTTTGTGAGTAGGCGTAGGTCAGTATCTTGAACATGGTCTTAGGATCCACTGCGGGATTTCTGCCTTTGGCAGAGTAAGCCTGGTACAGCAAAGTGTAATCCAATTCCTCCAATTCGTGGCTCAGCAGTCGGACAGCATCATCTTCAGGAACCAGCCCTTCCAAACTTAACGGTAAAACCAGTTGATAAGTTTGCCCAAGTTCGGTATAATTTTTGTTGTATTTTAAGTTACTCGTCATAACTTATTATACCATGAATGGCAGGTTCTTCGGAACCTGCTTTTCTGTTTTCCAACATAAAAAGGGAGCTGCTGCTCCATAGATTACTCATCTATTTTGCAACAGCCCCTTTATTTATGCACTTTGCGGTTATACAACCGCTTTAATATAAAGTTCGCGGGAAGTAGACAGATCCAGACAGCTATTGTCGTCAAACTGGACGATCGGACGAGACAGGTCATTTTGGTTGAGCATGACGATCTTGCAGCCGCGTCCGTCGCTTAAGATCACGCGGTTGCTCTGATAAGTCGCCGCGATCTGCTTTAAGAAGGTCAGAATATACTGGGTATGGTATTTCTGGAACCCGTCTTTTTCAAAATTGGCGATAACCTGAAACGCGCAGAGAGGCGCGCGGTAAGCGCGTGCCGCCGTCATAGCGTCGTATACGTCGGAAATGGCGGTAATCATGGCAAACGGCTCCATGTATTCTTCGGTAATATGGGAAGGATAGCCGCTTCCGTCGCAGCGCTCATGGTGCATCAGCGCGGTATTTTTGATTCGGGGATCGATATCCAGATTTTTCAGTGCATCATAGCCGAGGCGCGGATGCTTTTTGATTTCTGCAAATTCTTCATCCGTAAGCGCTTCCGTTTTATTTAAGATTTCCTCCGGAATGAACACCTTGCCGATGTCATGAAACAGACCGGCAAGCGTCAGCGTATTCAGCTCGTCCGGCGCGATGTGGAGCCAGCGGCCAATCATGCGGGAAATCAGCGCGACATTCAGACAGTGCGCGTAGATCGTGTCGTTGATGGAGCGCATATTGTTCAGCATATCAAACAGTTCGATAATGGTATTGCGGGAGCGGAACAGGATCGCAACGCTTTCCAGAAGCGAGTTAGGATCGATCGTTTCCTTTCCTGCGATAATATCGGAAAATACGGATTTCAGTTTTTCGGAGGCAAGCGCATAGTCCATCTGAAAGGAATGGAACTGGGAAGATGCAGCAACCTTCTGCTTAACCGTTTTGGATTCTTCCAGATACGTCTTAGGCGCGGACACTGCCGGCTGAGGCTCGGGAGCGCTTACCGGCTGCGGTTTGGGAGCGTTTACCAGTTCCGCAGGCAGCTTTAACGCCAATTGAGGCGGAATCTCTACAACTGCAGATTCGACACGATAGAGCTTCATTCGGTTAATGAGCTGGCGGGTTACTTCCGCACCCGGGATTTCAAGAATCTGACCGCTGGGAGTTTTGACCGGCTCTAACACGATCATGCCCGGCTGCAATTCGTTTGGCGCTAATGTGCGCATTTGACTACCTCCTGTTTCCATATTCTTACATCAGTATAGTTTTTATGGAAAAGAAAGTCAATCTTTTTTGTTATTGGTACTTGACAAGCAAAGGGATATGGCGTATTTTATCGTAAGAAAGAATAATATATAGAAGCAATTTCTCTTATTCAGAGTGATGGAGATACATAGGATCTGTGAAGTCACGGCAACCCCGTTTCCCAAAGGAGCAGGAAGGTGCCAGCCTGAGCGAGTAATCGAACAATAAGAGGATTTGGCGTTACGTGCAGAATCCGCTTATTTTAATAAGCGGTTTTTTTGTTTGAAAGGAGCAAAAGAAATGGAAAAATTATTGTTTACCTCGGAATCGGTTACGGAAGGGCATCCGGACAAGATGTGCGATGCGGTTTCCGATGCGATTCTGGACGCATGCATGGAGCAGGATCCGATGAGCCGCGTGGCATGTGAGACGGTTGCCTGTACCGGATATGTACTGGTAACGGGAGAACTGACGACAAAGGCGCAGTTGGATATTCCGGCGATCGTTCGCAAAACAGTCAATGAGATCGGATATAATGACGCGCAAACCGGATTTGACGGAAACACCTGCGCGGTCATGGTTGCGCTGGACCAGCAGTCCGCAGACATTGCGATGGGAGTGGATCAGGCGCTGGAGGCAAGAAACGGAGAGCAGACCGATGATCTGAATATCGGAGCCGGAGATCAGGGCATGATGTTTGGCTATGCCACCAATGAAACGGAGGAGCTGATGCCGTACCCGATCTATCTGGCGCACAAGCTGGCATTGCAGCTGACCAAGATCCGCAAGGACGGAACACTTTCTTATCTGCGTCCGGACGGGAAAACGCAGGTATCGGTGGAATATGACGAAGCGGGAAAACCGAAGCGGCTCGAAGCGGTCGTACTGTCCACACAGCATGATGAAAACGTCAGTCAGGAGCAGATTCACAAGGATATCCGCAAATATGTTTTTGACGAGATTCTGCCTCAGGAGATGGTAGATGAAAATACCAAGTTTTTCATCAATCCGACCGGCAGGTTTGTCATCGGCGGCCCGCATGGGGATGCCGGATTGACGGGACGAAAGATCATCGTCGATACATACGGTGGATATGCGCGTCATGGCGGCGGCGCGTTTTCCGGAAAGGACTGCACAAAGGTAGACCGCTCGGCGGCATATGCGGCGCGTTATGTGGCAAAAAATATTGTAGCGGCGGGTTTGGCGGAAAAATGCGAGATTCAGCTTTCTTACGCGATCGGAGTCGCGCAGCCGACCTCCGTTATGGCGGATACGTTTGGGACAGGCCGCGTTTCCGATGAAAAACTGGTGGAGATCATCCGCAGGCATTTTGACCTGCGTCCGGCGGGTATCATTCAAATGCTGGATTTGAGAAGACCGATCTACCGGCAGACCGCCGCGTACGGACACTTTGGACGTTCGGATCTTGCACTTCCCTGGGAAGCGGTGGACAAGGCCGAAGAACTGAAACAATACCTGTAAAAGAGTAAAAAATATGAAGATCAAGACCAAACTGATAGTATCCTTCTGCATTATCATATTTGTGCCGCTGCTTTTGGCGGCGGCGGCGATCTGGGGATTTTCCAGCATCCAGATTAAAGAGATCGAGCAAAACTATGGGCTCCACGATCTGGATGTGTTTCATCTTACCAACACCGTACAGCTTTTAAACCGCTATACGGTGCAGGATTTTGACGGTTTGCAAAAGACCGCGAGGGAAGATCCGTCCGCCTTTTTCGAGCAGGAATATCTGGACAGCGTCAATCAGACGCTGGAGGGAAAATTTTCTTATCTGGTTGTGCGTCAGGGAACGCGGATCTGTTATAATGGAGGAAGCGAGAATGCGGGAGTGCTTGCGGCTTTGCCGGATTACGGCGCGACGGATCCGGTTTCCAGCATCGGCATTTATCTTGACAGCAGCGAGGAGGTTTTGATCAAGCAGTTAGATGTCTCGTCTGACAGCGGCGCCAGCGAAAGTATTTTTATCGTAACCTCCACGAAGGGACTGGTTCCCGAGGTGCGCAAGCTGTTTTGGGACGGAATCATATCGATCGTCCTGATTCTGATGCTGACGGCGGTCATGCTGATCGTCTGGGTTTACCGGAGTATGATTACGCCGATCCGCCAGCTGCAGACGGCGGCGGAGAATATTCAGGAGGGAAATCTGGACTTTATCGTAGACGTAAAGGGCGACGACGAGATCGGGGAGCTTGGACATGCGTTTGAACGGATGCGCCAGCATTTGAAGGATAACGCAGAAGAAAAGCTTTATAACGAAACGGAAAACCGCAATCTGATCAGCAATATCGCGCATGATCTAAAGACGCCGATCACTGCGGTCAAAGGATATGCGGAGGGCATTTTAGACGGCGTAGCCAATACTCCGGAAAAGATGGATAAATATATCCGGACGATTTATAATAAAGCAAATGAAATGGACACCCTGATCAACGAGCTGACGCTGTATTCGAAGATCGGAACCAACCGGATTCCCTACAATTTTGCCAAGATCCATGTGGCGGAGTATTTTCAGGACTGCATCGAAGAAATCGGACTGGATCTGGAGGCGAAGGGGATCGCCCTGTCGTATTATAATGATGTAACGGAGGACGTGGTCATTATTGCGGATCCGGAGCAGCTTAGGCGGGTAATCAACAACATCATCGGAAATTCCGTAAAATATATGGATAAGCAGAAGCGGTTTATCCAGATACGGCTCAAAGATGTCGGGGATTTCATTCAGGTTGAGATCGAAGATAACGGACGCGGGATCGCGCAGCGGGATCTGCCGTATATTTTCGACCGTTTTTACCGGACGGATGAATCCCGTAATTCCGCTACCGGAGGAAGCGGGATCGGACTTTCCATTGCAAAGAAGATCATGGAGGATCATGGCGGGAAGATCTGGGCGACCAGCAAAGAGGATAACGGAACGACGGTGTATTTTGTAATCCGGAAGTATGAGGAGGTGTATTGATTGAGCAGGATATTGATCTTAGAAGACGAGGTGGATATCGCGAATCTCGAAAAGGACTATCTGGAATTAAGCGGCTTTGAGGTGGAAATTGAAAATGACGGAATGGAGGGGTTGAAACGCGCGTTAAACGAAGAATTCGACCTGTTCATTCTGGATCTTATGCTTCCGGGGATTGACGGCTTTGAGATCTGTCGGGAAATACGGGAGAAAAAAAATACGCCGATTCTGATGGTTTCCGCCAAAAAGGACGACATTGACAAAATACGGGGACTGGGACTCGGAGCGGACGATTACGTAACGAAGCCGTTTTCGCCAAGCGAGCTGGTAGCAAGAGTCAAAGCGCACCTTGCCCGTTATGAGCGTCTGATCGGAAGCAACATCGTAGAGAACGATATTGTAGAGATCCGCGGGATCCGGATCGACAAGACCGCGCGGCGCGTCTGGGTAAACGGCGAGGAAAAGCAGTTTACGACCAAGGAGTTTGACCTGCTTACGTTTCTTGCCCAGAATCCGAACCATGTTTTTTCCAAAGAGGAGCTTTTCCGCAGGATATGGGATATGGAGTCCATCGGGGATATTGCGACGGTAACGGTTCATATTAAGAAAATCCGCGAGAAAATTGAAATGAATACGAATAAACCGCAGTACATCGAAACCATCTGGGGCGTAGGGTACCGGTTTAAATTATAAAATTTTCAATATGGTAAGGAGTTCCTATTGTTTTTTTCTAAAAGATAGGATATGATAAGCATGTTATATGACTGACGGAACTGTGGAGTATACCACGTGGAGTATAACTGCGAAAGATAGCCGACCGTCTGGGCTGAACGAAGTCCGGCGGTATGGCTTTTTTTATACCATAGGATGCAGAAAGTCTCCGGCGGATGCGTTAAGGTTAAGCATATTTCATCAGGAGGGAAAGATGAAGCAGGAATGGAGAAATTTTCAAGGCGGAGCATGGGAAACAGAGATCAATGTTCGGGATTTTATCCAGAAAAATTATCATCCGTACGATGGCGATGATGCTTTTTTGGAGGGACCGACCAGCGATACGACCGATCTATGGGAAGAGGTATTAAGGCTGTCAAAAGCAGAGCGGGAAGCCGGAGGGGTACTGGATATGGACACAAAGATCATTTCCACCATTACCTCTCATGGACCGGCGTATCTGGATAAGGAAAAGGAAAAAATCGTTGGCTTCCAGACGGATAAACCGTTCAAACGCGCGCTGCAGCCGTACGGCGGGATCCGTATGGCGGTCAAGGCATGTGAGGACAACGGCTATCAGGTGGATCCGGAGGTGGTGGAATATTTTACCACGCACCGCAAGACGCACAACGCCGGCGTATTTGACGCATATACGCCGGAGATGCGCGCATGCAGAAGCTCGCATATCATTACCGGTCTGCCGGATGCGTACGGCAGGGGAAGGATTATCGGAGATTACCGCCGGCCTGCCCTGTATGGCGTAGATCGTCTGATCGAGGATAAAAAAGAACAACTGAATACCACCCGTACCATCATGTATTCGGACGTCATCCGCGAAAGGGAGGAGCTTTCCGAGCAGATACGCGCGTTGGAAATGCTAAAGAAACTGGCGGAGATCTACGGCTGCGACATCAGCCGACCGGCGTCCAATGTAAAAGAGGCGGTGCAGGCGGTTTATTTTTCCTATCTGGCAGCCGTAAAGGAGCAGAACGGCGCGGCAATGAGTCTGGGGCGCACGTCCACGTTTTTGGATATTTATGCGGAACGGGATCTGGAAGAAGGAACGTTTACGGAAAAAGAGATTCAGGAAATCGTCGATCAGTTTGTCATGAAGCTGCGCCTGATCAAATTCGCAAGAACGCCGGAGTACAACAGCATTTTTGCCGGCGATCCGACATGGGTAACGGAATCCATCGCCGGAATGGGCGTAGACGGACGCCATATGGTCACGAAAATGTCCTACCGCTACCTGAATACGTTAAATAATATCGGAGCCGCGCCGGAACCGAACATGACCATTCTCTGGTCGGTGCGTCTGCCGGAAAATTTCAAGCGGTTTTGCGCAAAAACCTCCATGCAGCATTCGGCGATCCAGTATGAAAACGACGATATTATGCGCGTGGTGCATGGCGACGATTACGGAATCGCGTGCTGCGTTTCTTCGATGCGTATCGGAAAAGAAATGCAGTTTTTCGGTGCGCGGGCGAATCTGGCGAAATGCCTTTTGTATGCGATCAACGGCGGCGTGGATGAAATGACGGGCAAACAGGTAGGACCGAAGTACCGTCCGATTACTTCCGAATATCTCGATTATGAGGAAGTATGGAGTGCGTATCGGGATATGATGAAGTGGCTGGCCGGCGTTTATGTCAACGCGCTCAACATCATCCACTATATGCATGACAAATACTGCTATGAAAAATTGGAGATGGCGCTTCACGATAAAAAGGTACGCCGCTGGTTTGCGACCGGAATCGCCGGATTTTCCGTAGTGGCGGATTCGCTGTCCGCGATCAAATACGCCAAAGTAAAGCCGATCCGAAATGAAAACGGCGTCGCCGTTGATTTTGAGATCGAAGGGGATTTCCCGAAATACGGCAACGACGACGATCGGGTAGACGAAATCGCCAAAGAGGTGCTTCATACCTTTATCGGCTTTATCAAAGGAAACCACACGTATCGGGGAGGCGTCCCGACCACTTCGATCTTGACGATTACCTCGAACGTATCGTACGGCAAAAATACGGGTGCGACGCCGGACGGACGGAAAAAAGGCGTTGCATTTGCGCCGGGCGCAAATCCGATGCATGGAAGGGACAAAAACGGAGCAGTCGCGTCGCTTGCGACGGTTGCAAAGCTGCCGTTTATGGATTCGCAGGACGGAATCTCCAATACCTTTACCATTGTGCCGGACGCGCTGGGAAAGACCGAGGAAGACGGACAGAAAAATCTGGTGGCAATGCTGGACGGTTATGTAAAAAAGGGCGGACATCATCTGAATGTCAATGTCTTAAAGAAAGACACGCTTCTGGACGCGCAGAAACATCCGGAGCAGTATCCGCAGCTTACCATCCGCGTGTCAGGCTATGCGGTCAACTTTATAAAATTAACGAAAGAGCAGCAGGATGAAGTGATCGCGCGTACGTTCCATGAGCGTATGTAGCGAAACAGTTTTTCTGGAATAGGTTGAATTTCTCCTATTTATCGCATATAATAAGTACGGAGGTGTACGCCAATGACAATTAACACGAACACACTGGTTTCCATTACAGAAGCCAATCAAAACTTTTCCAGAGTTGCCCGACTTGTGGACGAGAACGGCGCCGCCGTTATTCTGAAAAACAATGTGCCGCGCTATCTTGTCATAGAATTTGGTCAGGCAGAATCCGAGCAGCTTGCTGCTGACGAGGATGTCATGATAATTTCCAAGCGTCTGATCGAAAAAAACAGAGAAGCTTATGAGGTACTTGCTAAATGAAGCGGCTGACGAAAGCGCAGATTCTTTTTCTCCATAGCGCTTTGAGACGGGAAACGGGCGGAGCCGATGGACTGCGTGATGAAGGCCTTTTGGAATCTGCCTTAGAAGCACCGTTTCAAAGTTTCGGAGAGATAGACGCCTATCCTTCCATTCAGCAAAAAGCTGCGCGGTTGGGGTTCGGCTTAATTCGCAATCACGCATTTGTTGACGGCAATAAACGAATCGGTGCGCACGCGATGCTTGTGTTTCTGTCACTCAACGGGATCGAGCTGACCTATACGCAGTCAGAACTTTCCGATCTGATTCTCGCTGTTGCCGCCGGAACAAGATCCTTTGACGATATGGTAAAATGGATCATTGAACATCAAAAATGAAAAATAGCACAGTCTAAGCAAGGGACTGTGCTGTTTTCATATTGTCTGCTGGGATGCGGCAAGACAAATAAAACAGAGGGTAAATAATAAAAAGGTTTAGTAAAAAAATGGGAAAAATTCACTCTATTGAAACATTTGGAACAGTGGACGGACCGGGCGTCCGTTTTGTCGTTTTCTTTCAGGGATGCCCGATGCGCTGCCAGTATTGCCATAATCCCGATACATGGGATTTGGCGGACGGACAGGATATGACGGCGGATGAAATTCTGGATAAAATGGAACGCAATCTGGTATTTTACGAAAGCGGAGGCATTACGGCGACCGGAGGGGAACCGATGCTGCAGCTTGATTTTTTAACGGAGCTTTTTTCAAAAGCGAAGGCGAAAGGAATCCACACCTGCCTCGATACATCCGGCATCCTGTTTCCGGACGAACAAAATAAGGACGCGCTTGCCAAAATCGAGCGGCTGCTTTGGCAGACGGATCTGGTGCTGCTGGACATCAAGCACATTGATGAGGAAGAATGCAAAAAACTGACCGGTCATTCCAACCGGCCGGCGCTTCAATTTGCGCGTTATCTGGAACGGATGCACAAGCCGGTCTGGATTCGTCATGTAGTTGTTCCGGGGATTACCCTGAAGGAAAAACCGCTGACGGAGCTTGGGCGTTTTCTGCGCACGCTCTCCAATATGGAAAAGCTGGAAGTGCTGCCGTATCATTCGCTCGGAAAAGTCAAATATGAGAATCTGGGAATGGAGTATGCGCTAAAAGACACGCCGCAGGCGACAAAAGAAGAAGCGGCTCAGGCGGAGCGCATGATTCGGGCGGCAATGGAGTGAGGAGAAAGCGAAATGAAGGATGAAACGATCGAGATCATATACGAAGACGAAGCGGTCATTGTCTGCCGGAAACCGGCGGGACGGGCGACGCAGACGGCAAAGCTGGGACAGCAGGATATGGTAACGCTTCTGAAAAATTACCGCGCAGGGAAAAAAGAAACGCCTTATATCGGCGTCGTACACAGACTTGACCAGCCGGTGGAGGGACTTATGGTATTTGCCAAAACGAAGGAAGCCGCCGCAAAGCTTTGCGCGCAGATGGCAAAGCACCGCATAGGAAAACATTATTATGCCGCTGCGTATGCGCCGGAGGGGAAAAATATACGCCTCCGGCAGCAGGGGACGCTTACGGATTATCTTTCTTTTGACGCCCAAAAGAACCGGACAAAGATTCTGCCGTTGGAGGAACGCCAAAAAGGGAAAAAAGCGGTTCTGGATTATCGAGTGCTCGAATTCCGAGAAAACCTCCTCTTTTTGGATATTACTCTCCGTACGGGCAGACATCATCAGATACGCGCCCAGCTTGCCAATCAGGGGTGCCCGATCGTCGGCGATAAAAAATACGGCTTTGGAGGAAACGGGGAGGAGACGCCCCGCCCGCTGGCGCTGTGCGCCTACCGGCTGGAATTTGCGCATCCTGCCGACGGACGCATGATGGAGTTTTCCATTGAGCCGACGTGGAGGAAGGATTATCGTTTTTTATAACAGTTCAGTCACGCCTGTTGCTACTTGTCAAGGACGTATTCATTTTGACCTGTTATAATTTTTTGTTGAATGTATGTGGAAAGTGTGGTATTCTGTTATCAGAAAAGGAAAGCACCCACTCCAAAGTGGATGCTCCCGGTTAAGTTAATGTCCTTACGGACACCGCCTATCCTGTGTAGCAGACAGGATAGGCATTTTTATTTTCGCTTTTTCTT
>CANQCX010000002.1 GCA_947591115.1 uncultured Lachnospiraceae bacterium
AATGTCAACACCGTTACGGAAATGACGAATCTGATCGATGCAACAAGGGCGTATGAAGCAAATGCGACCGCTTTTAATGCAAGCAAGAGTCTGGCTCAGGCGGGACTTCAGATCGGTCAGTAATGCGGATGCCTATTCAGGATAAGGAGGAAAAAATACAATGGATATCGCTTCCCTGACAGGAATTCAGTCTTCCTATCTGGAACAGTTTGCCGAGGATCGGAAGATCACAAAAACAGAAGACGAGTCGTTTCAGTCTGTCCTTTCGTCCATGATGGATGCGTTAAACGAGACGGACGAGCTTCAGCATACGGCGGAATCCGAAGAGATCCGCTTTGCGCTGGGAGAGTCCGAAAATACGCATGATCTCATGATCGCAGAGACTAAGGCTTCCGTAGCGCTGCAGTATACGGTCGCAGTCAGAGACAAGATCATTGACGGCTATCAGGAACTGATGAGAATGTCGATTTAAAGATATGAGGTAACGATAAATGCCAGAACAAATTCAGAAAATACTGGAACGGGTATTGGAATGGTGGAAGAAATTTAATAATAAGCAGCGGATCCTTTTGATCAGTATTACGGCGGGCGTTCTTCTTGCACTTGGAATTTTGGCTTATGCGGTTTCGCGTCCGACGATGGTAGAGCTGATCATCTGTGAAAATGCAAAGCAGGCGAGCGAGGTCAACACCCTGCTGTCAAGCGACAGCTCCATCCACTATGAAGTCAGCAATGACGGCCTGCAGTTTAAAGTAGATGTACGGGATGAGGCGGCAGCCAGCTATCTGCTTGCGGCAAATGAGATCCCGACGATGGGTTACAGCATTGAAAATGTTACGGACGGAAGCCTTTCGACGACCGAGGCGGATAAACAAAAGAAATACGAATACTATCTGGAATCCAAATTCGCCGACCATTTAGGACAGATGGATTATATTGATTCGGCGACGGTAGACATTACGCTTCCGGATAACGACGGTACGATTTTGTCCAAAGATCAGGAGGGGACGGCTGCCGTAAAACTGGAGCTGGCACGCGAGATCGATGAAGACAAGGCTTATGGGATTGCGCGCTTTATCGCAACGGAGCTTGGAAATGAAACGACCAAAGGCATTACGATCGTGGACAGCAAGGGCAATCTGCTGTACTCCGGAGCGGATTCCGAGAATTCATTCAGCGCGGTATCGTCCCAGCTGAATTACAAACAGAAGCAGGAAACGCTTGTCGCGCAGAAGATCGAGACGGCGCTGCGAGAGTCCGGCATGTTTGCGGAAGTCCATGCCGCAGCCAATCTGGATGTGGATTTCAGCAATATCGACGAAGCAACGCATGAGTATTACACGACGGACGGCTCTGCGACGGGGCCGATCAGCTCGCAGTCTACTTATGACGCAGAGTCCAACGGCGACGTGGGCGCGATACCGGGTACGGATGCAAACGACGACACCGGATATGTGCTGGACAACGGGGAATACGGCAGTTATACCGTTTCCGAGACAGATACGAAGTATGATACCAGTGAGCGGATCACGAACCGGACATCGTCGGGAGGCAATATCCAGTACGACAGCTCTTCGGTTTCTGTCATCGCAACCCGTTATATTACATACGAAGAAGACCAGCTGGAGGCCTCCGGACAACTGGATGACATGACCTTTGAAGAATTTAAGACCGCAAACAACGAGCGCCAGCAGGTAGAGGCAAGTGAGGAGGATATTCAGGCGATCGCCAACATAACCGGTTTTCCGGTTGAAAATATCAGTCTGATCTGCTATGAGGAGCCGCGGTTTGTAGAAAGCGATTCCAGCGGACGCGCTTTGAGCGATATCCTGCAGATCGTCCTCGCGGTGCTGATCTTTGCGCTGCTTGCTTACGTCGTGTTCCGCAGTACCAGAAAACAGCCGGAGCCGGAGCCGGAGCCGGAGCTTTCCGTAGAAGCGCTTTTGGAATCTACGGCGGAGCAGGATGCGCTGGATGATATCGGATATTCGGAAAAATCAGAAGTCCGAATCCTGATCGAGAAATTTGTTGATGAAAATCCGGATGCGGTTGCCATGCTGTTGCGCAACTGGCTGAATGAGGATTGGGAGTAGTTGAATGAGCGACGATTCTTATAATGGGGTGCAGAAAGCGGCGATCCTTTTGATCACGCTTGGGCCGGAAAAAGCGGCCACCATTTTTAAACACCTCAAAGAAGATGAAATTGAAGAATTAACCCTGGAAATTGCGAATACCAGAAGCGTTTCGCCGCAGACGAAGGAAGATGTTCTGGATGAGTTCTATCAGGTCTGCCTTGCCCAGCAGTATATTGCGGAGGGCGGTATCGCCTATGCCAAAGAGCTGCTGGAAAAGGCGCTGGGAGAAGACAAGGCGCAGGGCGTCATTGCCAAGCTGACGGCGTCCCTTCAGGTGCGTCCGTTTGAGTTTGTGCGGAAAACCGAGCCGAGCCAGTTGTTAAACTTTATTCAGGACGAACATCCGCAGACGATCGCGATGATCCTGTCGTATCTGCCGGCTCAGCAGGCGTCTATGGTGCTTGGCTCCCTTCCGCCGGAAACACAGGCGGATGTAGCGAAGCGTATTGCGATGATGGATCGTACTTCGCCGGATGTCATCAAAGAGGTAGAGCGCGTTTTGGAACGCAAGCTTGCATCTTTGGTCAATCAGGATTACACGATTGTCGGCGGCGTAGACGCGATCGTAGAAATTTTGAACAACGTAGACCGCGGTACCGAGAAGCATATTATGGAATCTCTGGAAATCGAAGAACCGGAGCTGGCAGACGAGATCCGCAAAAAGATGTTCGTATTCGAGGATATCCTGCTTCTGGACGACCGCGCGATTCAGAGAGTACTGCGCGACGTGGACAACGCAGATCTGGAGCTTGCGATGAAGAGTACCTCCGAGGAAGTACAGAATGCAATCTTCCGGAACCTGTCCAAACGTCTTGCTGCTATGATCAAGGAAGATATGGAATTTATGGGTCCTGTTCGTATGAAGGATGTCGAAGAGGCGCAGCAGAAGATTGTTGGTGTAATCCGTAAGCTGGAGGATGCCGCAGAAATTGTAATTTCTCGTGGTGGAGGTGACGACATTGTTGTCTAATCTTTTAAAGCCGTATGATATCATTACGGCAACGGCGGATACCAGAGTAATCAATTCCAATCAGAGAATGGAAGAACGTATGCGCGAGCTGGCGCTTTCCCTCCGGCTGGGAGAAGAATCCCAAGAAGATCCGGACAGCGCCTTTTCAGAGGGACTGGAGGCGGAAACGATTGAGCCGGAACCGGAACCGGCCGCAAGTCCGGAGGAGGTTCTGGAAGAAGCCAGAACGGAAGCGCAGCGGATTTTGGACGATGCAAGAGAAACAGCGGATAAGATGATGAACGATGCTTTTCAAAAAGGGCAGGTGCTTTTTGAGGAAAAGCAAAACGAGGGTTACAGCGCCGGACTGCAGAAAATGCAGGAGGAGCTGGACGCCCATAAAAAGCATCTGGATGAGGAATTCCAAAAGCAGAAGGAGGAGCTGGACGCACGCTATCAGAAAAGGGCGGACGAATTGGAGTCGGATCTGGTCGGCGCGATCATTCAGGTGTTCGACCATGTATTTCATATTCAGTTTGACGATAAAAAAGAGATTCTGCTTTATCTGGTAAAAAATACCCTGATGCATATTGAGGTTGGAAAGTCGTTCCGCATACGCGTTTCGGAAACGAATCACCGTTTTTTGGAGTCCCATCTGGACGATCTCAAGGAGCGGATCGGCAACGATGTGTCGATTGAAATTGTCAACGATATGAATCTGGATGCAAGAGACTGCCAGATCGAAACGGATTATGGAATTTTTGACTGCGGGATCGACATGGAGCTTTCCAATCTGGAAAAGGATATCCGATCCCTTTGCGGTTAGACGCTTACGGGAGAATTCGTTGTGATGAATGAAGCGGAAAAGTATTTACAATTGATTGACCGGCAGTATTACCGCAGCTATGGGAAAGTGGTAAAGGTAGTAGGACTTACAATTGAATCAATTGGTCCGGAAGCAAGGTTGAATGACTTATGCCGCATCTTCCTGAATAAGGACTTGCAGGATTATGTCATGGCAGAGGTAGTGGGATTTCGCGATTCCCAGCTGATCCTTATGCCGTTCGACAATGTTGAGGGCGTAGGTGTTGGATGTATCGTAGAAAATACGGGACATCCATTATCTGTTTTGGTAGGAGAACAGCTGCTCGGGAAAACGCTGGACGGAATTGGAAGACCGACGGACGGAAGCGTAATGTACGCGCGGACGGAATACCCGATCGAAGCGCAGCCGCCGGATCCGATGCAGCGCAAGATCATCGATGAAGTGCTGCCGCTTGGCGTAAAAGCGGTAGACGGACTGATTACGGTCGGAAAAGGGCAGCGTATCGGTGTATTTGCCGGCTCCGGCGTCGGAAAAAGCACGCTTTTGGGCATGTTTGCCCGCAATACAAAAGCGGACATTAATGTAATCGCCCTGATTGGGGAGCGTGGCAGGGAGGTGCGCGAATTCATCGAACGCGACTTAGGACCGGAAGGAATGGAGCGTTCAGTCGTGGTTGTCGCAACCTCGGATAAGCCGGCGCTCATCCGGAACAAAGCGGCGAAAACCGCAACGGCGATCGCGGAATATTTCCGCGATCAGGGAAAAGACGTGCTTTTGATGATGGATTCCCTGACCCGTTTTTCAATGGCGCAGAGGGAAATCGGTCTGGCATCCGGAGAACCACCGGTAACCCGCGGCTATCCGCCGAGCGTGTATTCGGAAATGCCCAAGCTGCTGGAACGCGCGGGTACTTCGGACAGAGGCTCCATTACCGGTCTGTATACGGTTCTGGTGGACGGAGACGACTTTAACGAGCCGATTACCGATACGGCGCGCGGAATTCTGGACGGACACATTATGCTGGATCGTAAGCTGGGACATAAAAATCATTACCCTGCCATCGATATTCTGCAGAGCATTTCTCGTGTAATGAGTTCAATTGCAACTCCGGAGCATAAACAGCTTGCAGGCAGGCTAAAAAGCGTGCTGGCCACGTATAATGAAGCGGAGGATCTGATCAATATCGGAGCCTATAAGGCGGGTTCTAATCCGGAAATCGATTATGCGATTCAAAAGATCCGGCAGATCAACGAATTTTTGTGTCAGGGAACGGATGAAAAATTTTTGTTTGACGAGGAACTGACCTTGCTGGAAAACGTATTTGCAGATCAGTAATGAACGGGAGGATATATGGCGAAGTTTCGTTATCGGATGCAGAATATCCTGAATATAAAAATGAAACTCGAGGATCAGGCAAAGATCGCCTATGGCATCGCCAACCGGAAGTATCAGGAGGAGCAGCAGAAGCTGCAGTCTATGCTGGTCAGAAGGATCGGCTATGAAAAGCGGCTGCGGGATATGATGGAAGGGGAGCTGGATCTAAAGGCGGTACACAATGCAAGAGAAGCCGTAAATTCCATGCGTATTTTGATCCGGCGCCAGATGGTGGAGGTGCATAAGGCGGAGCTTGAATTAGAGGATGCAAGGCTGGCGCTAAGCAACATCATGACCGACCGGAAAACTCATGAAAAGCTGAAAGAACGGGCGTTTGACGATTTCAAGAAGGAACTGCGCGATACGGAAGGCAAAGAAGTGGATGAGCTGGTAAGCTATACTTATAATGCAAGATAAGGAGAGTATCAATGGCAGAAAAAGAACAGTTGGAAAATACTTCCGAAGAAGATAAAAAAGCGGCGAAAAAAGAAAAACGAAGAAAAGCAAAAGAAGAAAAAAAGAAAAAGAAAAAGGACAAGGAAGCCGGAGCGGAAGAAGAAGGCGAAGAGGAAAAACTGGGAAGTAAAATTGCGCTTGTATTTGTAACGCTTCTGATCATCATTATATGGCTGGCGATCATCGCGATCCTAATCAAAGCGGATGTCGGCGGCTTCGGTTCGACGGTTTTAAGACCGATTTTAAAGGATGTTCCGTATCTGAACCGGATATTGCCGGAGGATCCGTCGGACGGACTGGTTCCGGAGGACACCCAGTACCAGTACGACTCTTTGGAGGATGCCGTCGAGCAGATCAAAGCGCTGGAGCTTTTGCTGGACGAGGCAAATGCCGACAAGGAAAAGAACGAGCAGACGATCGAAAGCCTTCAGGAGCAGATTGCGGAGCTTTCCAAGTATCGGGAAGAGCAGGCGGAATTTGAAGAATTACAGCAAAAATTTTATCGGGAGGTTGTGTTTTCCGAGGAAGCACCCGATATAGAAGAATATAAGGCATTCTATGAAAGCATTGACAAAGCGAATGCGGAGGCCTTGTATAAACAGGTAGTGGCACAGATTACTTACAACGAGCGGGCGGAGGAGTATGCAAAGACGTATTCTTCCATGAAACCTTCGGAAGCAGCCGCGATTTTCAATACCATGACGAACGATCTGAATCTGGTGGCGGATATCCTTTTAAATATGGATACGCAGTCCAGAGCCGATATTTTAGGGAAAATGGATGTGGAAACCGCCGCAAAGCTGACCGCGATCATGGAGCCGGAGGAATAGGAGTAAGGAATCAAAGCCAAAAAAGAAAGGAGGAGTGTGCTTGACAAGTACCAATGTATCAAATCTGGGTTCCGTAAAGCTGACAGGCGCAGCGGAAGGACAAAATGCGAAAAAGACGCGTCGTGAAGAAGAAATGGCGTCCATCTTTTCCTCTTTGATGAATCAGATGTCCGCAAAAACCGATGCCGCCGCAGGAAAAAACAATCCGGAACCGCAAAAGACCAGCGCGACGGCGGACGCTTATGACAGCTACCGCTACAGGGAAAACGGCATTGAACAGGCAAAGGCGGCACCGGAGAGTAATCCGCTGGAAGAAACGCCGGAAGAAGCCGTTCAGTTTGAAGAAAGTACGGTAGAGCTGGTCAGTGAAAAACTGGGAATTCCGGAGGCCGACGTCAGGGAGGCGATGGCCGAGCTGGGATATCGTGCGCTGGATCTTCTGAACCCGCAGAAGCTTGCCAATCTGGTCATGCAGTTATCCAACGTCAGCGATCAGGCTCAACTGCTTTTGGATCCGAATTTTCAGGAGCTGATGCTCGGAATCGGAGAGCTGGGAGCGGAATTAGCAGAAAAGCTCGGCGTGGAGAAGGAAGCATTGACCATGCTGGCGGAAACCGTACCGGAGGAGCTTCCGCAGCCGGAAAACGGCGTTGTTTTGGAAGATGCAAAGCTTTCGCAGCCAGACCAGGCAGAGGCGCAGACAGTGGCAGCCGTACAGCAGACAGCCGAAATTCCGGAGGAATATGCCAAAACGGAACAGCCGGCCGTTTCCGCAGCCGAAGAAGCCGAAGAAACCAAGCCGACGGTCGAAATTACCGTAGAACAGGAGGCTTCGTCAAAAGAGGCTCCGATCGAAGAGGCGAAAGAAGCATCAAAAGAATTTGGAGGTCATCCTCAGGGAGAAACCCAGACAGGGGAGCAGATGGCAGCGCCGCTCCATCCGGAAACGCTCCAGCAGCCGGAAGCGCCGCAGCCGCCGGCAGGAACCTTTTCTTATTCGTCTGTTGACGCAATGGATATCATCCGCCAGATTGCAGAAAGCGTAAAAGTGGCGGTCAGCGCAGAGGTTTCTTCCGTAGAAATGCAGTTAAATCCGGAAAATCTCGGAAAGATTTATCTGCACATCAGTGAAAAAGAGGGAATGGTCAGCGCGCAGCTTGCAGCGCAGAACGAAGCGGTCAAGGAAGCGTTGGAGGTACAGGCGGCAACCCTGCGGGAAAATCTGAATCAGGCGGGCGTAAAGGTGGACGCGATCGAGGTTACGGTAGCCACGCATGAGTTTGAACGGAATCTTGAGCAGGAGCAGAGGCAGAAGGAAGAACAGGAAAGCGACCGCAAAGAAAACAGCCGAGGGAGAAGAAACCTGAATATCGACTCTCTGGATGAGCTTTCCGGCGTTATGACGGAAGAAGAAGCTCTTGTGGCGCAGATTATGAGAGACAACGGCAATTCGGTAGATCTTACCGCATAAGAAAGGAGAATTTTATGGCGATTGTTGCACCGGTAGTAGACGGAGAATTACAGTATGAGCGTACCGATACTTCCAAGAAAAAAGGGGAAGCGACCGGTTCGAATCTGGGTTATGACCAGTTTTTACAGCTTTTATGCGCGGAGATGCAGTATCAGGATCCGCTGGAGCCAAGCAGCAATACCGACTATGTAGCGCAGCTTGCAACGTTTTCACAGGTTGAGGCGACGCTCAGCATGGCGGAGGGACAGCAGACCTCTATGGCAAACAGTCTGGTTGGAAAGAATGTAATTTTAAAAGTTCTCAATGAGACGACCGGAAAAGAGTCGTACATTGACGGAAGAGTGGATTATGTTTTGTATCAGAACGGCGATATCTATCTGTCCGTAAACGACGGCTTATATCCGCTTTCTTCACTGGATACGGTAGCGGATTCGGAATACTATGAAGCGGTAGCGCTTTCCAAGACATTTGCAGAAATGGTTTCCATGCTTCCGAATGAGGAGAATTTGCAGACGATCTATAAGGGCGCGATCAACGAAGTACGCGAGCTGTATGACGGCATGAGCGATTATGAAAAACGCTTCGTAAAGGATTCGGATCTGGAAAAACTGGAAAAATTAGAAACGCTCTTAAATCAGATGTTAAAAGCGGAGGAAGAAGCAGAAAAGAACCAGCAGGCAGATGGAACCGAAGATTCCAAGGAAGGAGAAGCTGCCACATAAGCCTGACAGGAGGTGTGGGCATGAACAAGATCAATAATTCGTTTGCCAGCATTGAACAGGTAACGGATCAATATTTTTCCCAGAACAAGGTTAAGAGAGACGGGATCGCTGCCGATGTATCTTTTGAAGATGTTTTACGGCAGAAGCAAAGCCGGCAGGTCATGGAAAATTCATCCTTAAAGTTTTCCAAACATGCATCCATGAGGCTTTTAGACCGGAAGATCAATCTTACCGAAACGCAGAATGCGCGGCTGGAGAATGGAGTGAGGCAGGCAGACGAGAAAGGAATTCAGGAATCCCTTGTTCTGATCGATTCGCTGGCGTTTATCGTAAACGTACCGAACCGTACGGTAGTAACCGCAATGGATCAGACAGAAACAAACGGCAACATATTTACAAATATTGACGGCGCAGTCATTATGTAGCTGGACCTTAACGGAAGCTGTAGTTCCCGACTGACAGAAGGAACAAAACAGACTCCGCCGTCTTTAACAGGAGGTCAACCAACTATGATGAGATCATTGTATTCTGCTGTGTCCGGACTGAAGACACATCAGACAAGAATGGACGTTATCGGTAACAACATTTCAAACGTCAACACCGAAGCATTTAAGGCTTCTCATGTAACTTTCAGTGAAATTATGTATCAGACCACTTCCAGCGCTTCCGGCGGAAACGGAGCGGTAGGCGTAGGTGGAAAAAACGCAAAGCAGATCGGTCTTGGAACCTCCGTAGGCTCCACCACCATAAACATTACGGGAGCGGGCGCTGCGGAATCGACCGGAAACGCATTTGACTTAAGACTTTCCGACAGCCAGTCCACCAACTTCTTTATCGTAAGCGACGGAACCAATACCATGTTTACGCGTGCAGGCTCCTTCTATGTAGACGGAAACGGCTATCTGTGCATGAGCTCTACCGGATATACTCTGATGGGCTGGCAGGTAGACGATACGGGAGAGATCCGCAAGGACACCGTATCATCGCTTCAGGTCATGGCTCCGGGGAATCAGACTTCCGCTCCGGAGGCGACCATGCAGGCTTATGTATCCGGCGTATTGGACAAAAACGATCCGAACGTACTTGGCGAGGACGGCTATGTAATGGCGATCGGCTTCTATGACAGTCTGGGATATGCCTATACCGCAAAATTTGCGACCAAGCCGGTTCTGGATGCAGACGGAGAGATCGTAAAAGGCCAGTATACGGTAGAATTGACCGATATCATCGATTCGGAGAACAAATCCATTATGAAGGATCCGACAGACGTAACGGGCGAGACCTATCTTCCGGGACGCGGACCGATGGATCTGTTTTCTACAACGAACGCAAACGGAAATTCGGTTCCGTACGTCATGACCTATGACAATAACAAAGGTACGTTCGTAGGAATCGGCGCGGACGGCAATGCAACCGAACCTTCCGCGATGCTGAATCTTGCAGAGGTATTTTTGAACGAGACCTCGGAAGACGGATTTACCCAGAGTAATTTCCGCAATATCGAGATTGATTTTTCCCGCAGCATGAACTATGACAACGGCGGCGTTTCCACGATGAAGGGATTAAAGGGTTCCTCCACCGGAGACGGCGCAGGAAAGAAATTAGGCGCGCTGACCGGAATTTCGGTCAACGGAGACGGAAGAGTATACGGTTCCTATGACAACGGCAATACCGTATTGCTCTGCCAGATCGCGGTTGCGCAGTTTGCCAACGCCTCCGGTCTGGAAAAAGTCGGGGATAACTGCTACATGACGACCTTGAACTCGGGCGAGTTCGACGGGATCGGAATCGAGATTTCCGCAGACGGAAGCTCCATGACGACGGGCGAACTGGAAATGTCCAACGTCGATCTGTCCGGACAGTTTACGGATATGATCATTACCCAGCGTGGTTTTCAGGCAAATTCACGTGTTATCACAGTTTCCGATACGCTTCTGGAAGAGCTGATCAACCTGAAACGATAAGAAACAGCCGGTAAAATAAAAAATACATTCCGATATTGGGGGACGGCATCCTGTCGTTCCCCAATATCCGGTATGGAACAGGTGTCATACGATTTTACAAAATCAAAATGACACTTTTTTTCTTTATTAGACAAAAAGGAAGTAGACAAGAAGACGAAAGTTTAGTAAAATCATGTAAAAGGGTTTTTGTGGCGTATTGCGTCTGTTTGCCCTAAAACAAGAAAATGGAAGGTGTTTTCAGTGGATCTAGCGACTCTTATAGGTGTTATCGTTGGCTTTGCCATGGTTATTTTCGGAATTGTCTGGGGGAATGGCCCGTCAGCGCTGTGGAGCTTTGTGGACGTGCCGTCCATCATTATTACGATCGGAGGCTCTATTACCAGTGTACTGACCAGCCATAAGCTTCCGGATTTCATAGCAGGCCTGAAATCAATTTCCCTGCCTTTTAAAAATAAAATCATGGATCCGGCGGCTACGATCAAGACGATCATCGATATGTCGAATGTCGGCCGGAAAGAGGGACTTCTGGCATTGGAGGAAGCGGCGAGCAATATTGAGGACGACTTTTTGAAAAAGGGAATCATGCTTGTCGTTGACGGTACGGATCCGGATCTGGTGCGTGGAATTCTGGAGACCGATCTGGTATGTCTGGAGGATCGTCATAAGAAAGTCAGAGGTTTCTGGGAGAAATGGGCGGAAATGGGTCCTGCGTGGGGTATGATCGGTACCCTGATCGGATTGATCAACATGTTAAAGACGCTGGATGATCCGTCTACGATCGGTCCGTCCATGTCGGTTGCTTTGGTAACGACCTTATACGGCTCGCTGATCGCCAACTGGCTCTGCAGTCCGATTGCGTCCAAGCTGAAAGCAAACAGCGATATGGAGATGGTCATACGTGAGATTACCATTGAAGGTCTTTTGTCCATTCAGGCAGGAGAAAATCCTCGTGTCATTGAGGAAAAACTGAAGTCCTTCCTTGCGCCTTCTGCACGAAACAACATGAATGAAGAGGCCGGGGGTGAAGAATAGTGGCAAAGAAAAGAAGTGAAGATGCTCCAAAAGGCTCGCCTGCATGGATGTCCACTTTTTCGGATCTGATGAATCTGCTGCTGTGCTTTTTCGTACTTTTGTTCTCCATGTCCTCGGTCGATGTGGATAAGTTCCAGCAGATGATCGCCTCCCTGCAGAATACCATCAGTATTTTCCCGCAGGGCGATATGAGCATCGGCGACGGACAGATGGTCGGAGCCGGCGTAAGACAGTTGGAATTTCTGGATTCCTATTACAACGAGATGGCAAACTCCAAGAGCGAGGACGACGGAGAGTCCGAGGGAGGAGGCAATACTGTTTACGAGCAGTACAAAGAAGAAGCGCTTCAGGAATCGGAGCGCATGGAAGAAGATATTCAGGAACAACTTGCCAATTCCGGAATTCAGAATATGGTAGAAGTAGAGTTTAATGCCGAATATGTGGAATTGAATCTAAACGGCGCGATTCTGTTTGATTCGGGAAGCGCGGATATCATTACGGAAGCATATCCGATGGTGGATAAGATCGGAACGATTCTGGAGGGATATAAGGAGAATATCATCGAAGTGGAAGGACATACGGACAATGTGCCGATTTCCTCCCAGCGCTATGAAAGCAACGATGTACTGTCCATGTATCGGGCGCTGTCCGTAGCAAACTACATCCGTTCGATTACGGATATCGACCCGTCCCATATTAAATCCTCCGGACGCGGCGATTATGTTCCGATCGCGGACAATTCCACGCCGGAAGGAAGAGCGCGCAACAGGCGCGTAGTCATTAAGATCTATAATTCCTATAATTCGGATATAGACTAGAACAGACGAGGAGAGGAACAGCATTATGAAAAAAAATTTGATTTCCGTAATTATTCTTGCACTGGTATTTGCAAACTTTGTTTTGACGGCGCTTTTGATCTTTACGGTGCTGCCGGAGACGAACAAGGCGAATGAAATGATCGAAAAAGTATGCAGTGCGATTGATCTGGAGTTAAACAGCGGAGCGGGAACCGGAATCAGCAATATTCCGATCGAACAGATCGAAAGCTACGCGGTAAACGGCGGAGAATCCATGACGATCAACTTTGCATCGTCCGGAGAAAATGAGGATTCGCATTATGCAATGCTTTCCATTACGCTTTCGTTGAATACCAAGAGCGACAACTACGAAAAATATACGCCGGAGGTTCTGTCCGCAAAGGATGACATCATCCGCGACAGCATTAACCGGATTGTTGGAAATTATACGTTAGAAGAGTTTAATGCGGATAAAGAAGCCGTTCAAAAAGAAATTTTGGCGGAAATGCAGAGTAAATTCGGCTCGGATTATATTGTTGCCGTAAATTTCTCGCAAATCACAACGAGCTAAGCAAATACAGAAAGCCTGCCGCCGGCAGTCTTTCTGTATACTATGGTATTTAGAAGACTAACTGCGGGTTCCTGCGGTTAGTCTTATCATGCGGTTATGGGTGGTGAAATTTAGATGGGTGATGTTTTATCCCAAAATGAGATTGACAGTTTACTTGCGGCATTAAACAGCGGTGAATTAGATGTAGAAGAAATTAAAGAAAATGGCGAGAAACAAGTAAAAGATTATGATTTTGCCCGTCCGTCGAAGTTTTCCAAAGAGCATCTCCGTACTCTGGAAATTATATTTGAGCATTATGGGCGTCTGCTTTCCACGAATCTTCCGGTCTATCTGAGGAAAAACGTTCAGGTGGAAGTGATGAACTCGGAAGCGGTCACATATTCCGAATTTACCAATGCATTGTCCAATCCGGTTCTGCTTGGAATTGTAAATTTTGCGCCGCTCAACGGCAATATCATTATTGAAATGGCGTCGAATCTGGGATATGCGATTGTAGACCGTATGCTGGGAGGTCAGGGAGACGTACTTGACAAGATTCGGGATTTTTCTGAGATCGAATTGCTTATTATAGAGCGTATCATTGTCGTCTGTGTCAACCTGATACGGGAGCCCTGGGCCAACGTGGCGAGCGTGCATCCGAGATTGGAGCGGATCGAGACGAATTCCCAGTATGCGCAGATCATTTCCCCGAGCGAAATGATCGCAATTGTAACGATGAATATCCGGATCGGTACGGTGGAGGGACTTATGAATATCTGTCTTCCGTATCTGACGCTGGAGGATATCATAGACAAGCTGAATACCAAATACTGGTATTCCAATATGCAGAATCAGGATGAGACAAACTATGCGGATGCGATCGAGTCGCTGATCCAGCGCGCCAAGATTCCGGTCAAGGCGGTATTGGGAAACAGTATCATTTCAGTCAGTGATTTTGCGGGACTGCAGCCGGGCGATATCATCCGGCTGGATCGCAAAGTAGAAGAAGAACTGGACGTATATGTCGGAAATATTCGGAAATTTACTGCATTGCCGGGAGCATCCGGCGATGATTATGCAGTTAGGATCACTTCGGTGATCAGAGAGGAGCAATAGAAGTATGGATGGATTATCGCAGAATGAGATCAATGCGTTGCTGAACGATCCGGGGGCGTTATCTGCGGGCGGCGAGGAGATGCTTACCGAAGAAGAAAAAGACGCGATCGGAGAGATCGCCAATATCAGCATGGGGACGGCGGCAACGACATTATTTTCGCTGGTAAACAGAAGGGTTGATATATCGACGCCGAGGGTTTCGATGACCACATGGGACGAGATCACGCAGCAATACGAAAAACCCTGTGTGTTTATCCGAATTGAATATACGGTCGGACTGGACGGAAGCAATATTCTGGTATTAAAAGAAAATGACGTTAAGATCATTACCGACCTGATGATGGGCGGCGACGGTACCAATACGGACGGAGAGCTGGGCGAGCTGCACCTTAGCGCGATCAGCGAAGCGATGAACCAGATGATGGGTTCCTCCGCGACCTCCCTGTCCTCCATGCTCAATAAAATGATCGATATCAGTCCGCCAATAGCAGATCTGGTTGATTTAAAGGACAACATCGACGAGGGACAGATCGACGAGTTTTTGACAGGATCGTTTGTAAAGATTGCATTCCGTATGGAGATCGGGGATCTGGTAGACAGCGAGATCATGCAGCTCTATCCGGTTTCCTTTGCGAGAGAAATGTGTACAAGCGTTTCCAAGAATATGGAGATTGACAACAACAGCGTCAAAGAAGAAGCTCCTGCGGCACCGCAGCAGGCAGCTCCGCAGGCGGCAGCGCCTCAGCAGCAGGCAGCTCCACAGGCGGCTCCGCAGCCGCAGATGGCGGCGCAGCCGATGATGGGACAGCCAATGATGGGACAACCGATGATGGGACAACCGATGATGGGCAATCAAATGATGGGCGGTCAGATGATGGGACAGCCGATGGGGCAGCCGGTCAACGTACAGCCGGCGCAGTTTCAGGCGTTTAACGGCGGTATGGCGGCGGCGTTCCAGCCGGAAAACATCGATCTGATCATGGATGTACCGCTGGAAGTAACCGTAGAACTGGGCAGAACTTCAAAATCCATTGCGGATATTTTGGATTTTGCCCCGGGCAAGATCATTGAATTGAATAAACTTGCGGGAGAACCGATCGACGTGCTTGTCAACGGAAAATATGTCGCTAGAGGAGAAGTTGTTGTCATTGAAGAAAGTTTCGGCGTCCGCATTACGGAGATCATAAATAACGGAAAGACGCAATAGTTCTGGTAAAGTAGGAGATAATAATGACAAAGCGTATTTTAATATGCGATGACGCGGCGGTTATGCGCATGATGCTTAAAACAATACTGACAAAGAACGGGTATGAAGTTGTGGGCGAGGCCCACAACGGGATTGCCGCTGTGGCAAAATATCGGGAAACAAGACCGGATCTGGTCATGATGGATATTACCATGCCGGAAATGAGCGGGATCGAAGCGTTGAAGAAGATCAAGGAGATCGATCCGGATGCTGCTATTATCATGTGCTCCGCAATGGGACAGCAGATCATGGTCATTGAGTCCATTGAATCCGGAGCAAAGGATTTTATTGTAAAACCGTTTCAGGCGGAGCGTGTTTTAGAGGCAGTCAAACGGGTAGTGGGTTGATATGAATATTTTGTTAGTTTCTTCTTTAGAAAGTTTTCTGCAGTTGATCGGCGTCCTTTTGATCGTCGTCTTTGTTTTATGGCTGACGTATGCCGCTACAAAATGGATGGGCAATTATCAGAAGATGCAGAGCTGGCAGAAAAATCTGAGAATTTTAGATACCATCCGGATCGGAAATAATAAGTTTATCTGTATCGTTCAGGCAGGCATCCGCTATCTGGTCGTGGCGGTAGGAAAAGACGAGATCCACATGCTTGCGGAACTTTCGGAATCGGAATTAAGGGATCTTTCCTTTTTAGACGAATCTCCGCAGAAAGCGCAGGGCAGCTTTCAGGAGATACTCAATCAATTAAAAGAGAAGATACCGAAGAAGTAGGAAGAATATGAGAAAAGTAAAAGAGTATTACTGTAAAGCATCGTTGTTTTTTGCTGTTGCAGTATTTGTTTTTGTCATAATATATGCGTTCCGCAGTCCGGAGACTTCTTATGCGGCTTCTATGGATACGGACAGCATCACATTTGATGATGAAGATAACAGTGAAACGGCAGATACCGCAACCGATAACGCAGACGGTCTGTCGATTATTTACAATAATAATTCGGGTTCGCTGTCTACGCCGGTGCGGATGCTTCTGGTTTTGACGATCTTGTCGCTGGCGCCGTCCCTTCTTGTAATGCTGACTTCATTTACAAGGATCATCATTGTACTTCATTTTGTGCGGACGGCGATTGGAACGCAGACGGCGCCGCCCAATCAGGTTTTGGTTGGTCTGGCTTTATTTTTAACCTTTTTTATTATGTGGCCGGTATTTCAGGAGATCAATACCAATGCGATACAGCCTTTGGATGCGGGAACCATTACGCAGGAGGAGGCGATTCAGGCGGCGGAGGCGCCGCTGCGCGAATTTATGATGGGACAGACGCAGGTAAGGGATCTGGATGTATTTGTGGAAATATCCGGACAGACTTATGAGGAATACGACGATGTTCCGTTTACAACGCTGATTCCGGCATTTATTTTAAGCGAGCTGCGGACGGCATTCATTCTCGGATTTTTGATCTATATTCCGTTTATCGTAATCGATATGGTAGTATCTTCCGTATTGATGTCTATGGGTATGATGATGCTTCCGCCGACTACCATTTCGCTCCCGTTCAAGATTCTGTTATTTGTGCTTGCGGACGGATGGGATTTGATCATACAGGGCGTAGTAAAGACATTCTACTGAGGAAGGAAGTGGATAGGATTTGATTACACAGGAAGCAGTACTTGATATAGGACGGGCAGCCATCTACAATATTATCCTGTCGGCAGCGCCGATTCTTTTGATTTCGCTTGTGATCGGTCTGATCGTCAGTATTTTCCAGACAGTAACCTCCATTCAGGAACAGACGCTTACATTTGTACCGAAAATATTAGGCGTATTTGTCGGGATCATGCTGGGAGGCGGATGGATCCTGAATAATATGGCGTCGTTTATGACGGATCTGTGGTCGAATTTCAGTTACTATCTGAGTTTGGGATAAGTTATGGTTAATTGGAGCTTTTCGCTGCTTGATTTTGAATATTTTCTGCTGATACTGGTTCGGATTTCGGCGTTTGTCTTTGTAGCTCCTATTTACGGACAGACAGGAGTGCCGAACCGGACGAAGATCGGTCTGGCGCTGGTAGTGGCGCTGCTGCTGAATCAGGTGGTTGCGCATCCCGAACTGAATTATGACGGTGTGATCGGATATGCGGTCTGCGTGCTGAAAGAGCTGCTTACGGGTTTGTTCATCGGGTTTGCCGCATATATCTGTAATTCCATTATTTACCTTGCCGGAAATTTGATCGATATGGATATCGGCCTTTCTATGGCAACCGAATTTAATCCGGACAGCAACATGCAGATCACGATCAGCGGTAATTTCTATTATTATCTGATCATGCTTTTGCTGATCGCCTCCGACATGCACGTCTATATTCTTCGGGCGCTTTGCGATTCTTTTTCGCTGGTTCCGATCGGAAAAGCGGTATTTGAGTGGGATCATCTGATGCGGTCGATGACGCGTTATATGGGAGATCTGATCGTCATCGGTTTTCGGATTTTTTTGCCGGTATTTGCATGTATTATGATTTTAAACTGTATTCTCGGCGTCATGGCAAAGGTTGCTCCGCAGATGAACATGTTTTCCGTCGGAATACAAATGAAGCTTCTGGTCGGACTTGCCGCAATTTTTTTGACGATTTTTCTGCTGCCGGGCGTGGCGGATTTTATCTTTAATGAGATCAAAACAATGATTGTTCTGATGATTGAAGGAATGTATGAGTAAGGGAACTACGGTAGAAAACAGGTTGCGCTACCAACTGCAATGGTTTGCAAAAGACGGGGAGGGCGGCGAAAAAACGGAGCCGGCCACCCAGAAAAAATTAGAGGATGCAAGAAAAGAAGGCAAGGTGGCAAAGAGCAAGGAGCTGACCGCCGCCTTTGACCTGATCGTGCTTTTTCTGGTGCTGCGTTTTTTTCTTTCCTATGTGGGGGACAGCCTGCTTGGAATTTTTACTTATATTTACGGCGGAATGGCCGATTTTGCAAAGATCAACGCGGTAGGGTTGACAACGGCCACAGTATCCGCCCTGTTTCAGGAACTGATTACGGATTGGCTGTTGATCGTGCTGCCGTTTTTCATTTTTGGGGTAGTGATTACGATGCTGGTCAGCATTGTTCAGGTCGGATGGAAGATTTCCGCAAAGCCGATGCAGCCGAAGATTTCCAAGTTTAATCCGATCAATGGATTTAAGCGGATTTTTTCTAAGGACTCTCTTTTTGAGCTGCTCAAGTCGGTCATTAAGATCGGAGTCATTATCTATGTAGCGTATTCGTCGATTCGGAATGAAGTGGACGATCTGTTTCTGCTCTATGATATTTCCCTGAATCAGGCGGTAAGTCTGGTAGGAGGGATCATCCTTGATACGGGACTGAAGATCAGTCTGGTCTATCTTGTGGTCGGGATTGTGGATTTTATCTATCAGAAGCGCAAGTTCAATGAAGACATGAAGATGACCAAACAGGAGGTCAAAGACGAGTATAAAAATACCGAAGGAGATCCGCAGATCAAAGGACAGCAGAGGCGCAGGATGCAGGAAGCCTCCCAGCGCCGTATGATGCAGGATGTCCCGAAGGCGGACGTGGTCATCACGAACCCGACGCATTTTGCGGCAGCGTTGAAGTACGATGCGAGCGAGAGTACGGCTCCGGTGCTGATCGCAAAAGGAGAAGATTATCTGGCGCTGAAAATAAAGGAAACCGCCAGAGAAAACGGAATTGAAGTAGTAGAAAATAAACCCCTTGCAAGAATGCTTTATTACAATGTCGATGTGGGTGCGGAAATACCGCCGGAGCTTTACCAGTCGGTTGCGGAGATTCTTGCAATGGTCTATCATATGAAAAATGCAGGATAAGGAAAAGAAAGGAGGCGCAGACGCATGATCAAAAAAACAGATATTGGCGTAGGAGCGTATTTGCTTTTTGCGGTTATCTTTTTTATCATTCCGATCCCGTCCATGCTTTTGGATATCATGCTGGCGCTGAACATTTCGATCGCCCTTATTATCCTGTTTAATGTGCTGTATGCAAAAGAAGTGCTGGATATGTCCTTTTTCCCGACGCTGCTTTTGTTTACCACGATATTTCGTATTTCCTTAAATGTGTCCTCGACGAGACTGATCCTTACGACCGGCGATCCGGGAAATGTAGTAAGGACATTTGGAAATTTCGTCGGAGGCGGAGATATTATCATCGGTGCAATTGTCTTTATTGTACTGATTTTGATCCAGTTTATCGTTATCAACAAAGGTTCGGAACGTGTATCGGAAGTAACCGCGCGTTTTACGCTGGATGCAATGCCGGGAAAACAGATGGCAATTGATGCGGATCTGAATACCGGAGCCATCAACGATCGGGAGGCAAAGGAGCGGAGAGAAAAGATCCAGAAGGAATCCAGCTTCTTCGGCTCTATGGACGGTGCGACAAAGTACGTAAAGGGAGATGCAACGGCAGGTCTGATCATTACGTTTATCAATCTGGCGGGCGGTACGGCAATGGGCGTCTTGAATCAGGGACTTTCTTTTGCCGAGGCGATACAGCAATTCGGAATTCTGACGATTGGCGACGGTCTGGTTTCCCAGATCCCGTCTCTTTTGATTTCGCTCTCAACCGGTATTCTGGTAACGAAGGGCTCGAATGAAGCGGATTTTTCCGGCGTGCTGGTAAAGCAGCTTTTCGGCGTTCCGCAGGTATTGTATTTAGTCGGCAGCGTGCTGATTTTTCTGGGTATCTTTACTCCGCTGGAATGGTGGCTGTTTTTGGGACTGGGACTTGTGTTTCTCATTACCGGAAGAACCATCCGCAATTCCATTGGGGAAGAGCATATTGAGGAGGAGGTACAGCAGGCGGAATCCGAAGCGGAGGAGATCCGGAAACCCGAAAATGTCGTTTCGCTCCTTCAGGTGGATCCGATCGAGCTGGAATTCGGTTACGGAATCATTCCTTTGGCGGACGTCAATCAGGGCGGAGATCTGCTCGACCGCGTCGTTATGATCCGGCGGCAGATTGCATTAGAGCTTGGTACGGTAGTTCCGATCATCCGTCTGCGCGATAATATCCAGTTGAATCCGAATCAGTATATTATCAAGATCAAAGGCATTCAGGTTACGGAAGGAGAAATTCTATTCGACCATTACATGGCGATGAATCCGGGATATGTAGAGGAGGAAATTACCGGAATCCCGACGTTTGAACCGTCGTTCCACCTTCCGGCGATCTGGATTACGGAAAGCCAGAGAGAGCGTGCGGAAAGTCTGGGTTATACGGTTGTGGATCCGCCGTCGATCATTGCAACTCATCTGACGGAAGTGATCCGGACGCATATCGCGGAGCTTTTGACGCGTCAGGATGTACAGAATCTGGTCAATAATTTAAAAGAATCCAATCCGGTGCTGGTGGACGAGCTGATACCAAAACTTCTGGGACTTGGAGAAGTACAAAAGGTTCTGCAGAATCTTTTAGAGGAAGGAATTTCCATTCGAGATCTGCTTACGATTTTTGAAACGCTGGCGGATCATGCGCAGACGACGCGTGATACGGATGTATTGACGGAGTATACAAGGCAGAGCTTAAAGCGGGCGATTTCCAGCAAGTATTTTCCGGCAAACGAAACGACCAGCGTCGTTACGCTCGATCCGAAGGTGGAGCAGGAGATCATGTCTTCGGTAAAACAGACGGAGCAGGGCGCGTATTTGACTATGGATCCGGAAAAGACAAGGGTAATCATGGAGTCTGTGGAAACAGAGATCGGAAAGCTGGAAAATCTTGGAAAAAGCGCGATTATCATTACTTCGCCGATCGTGCGGATGTATTTCAAAAAACTTACCGAGGATTACTTTAAGGATTTAATTGTGGTATCATATAATGAAGTGGACTCGAATGTAGAACTACAATCAGTTGGGATGGTGACAGCATAAATGACGATTAACAAATTTCAGGGAAAAACAAAAGAAGAGGCGATCGAAAAAGCAAAAGAGGAATTCGGACCGAATGCCGTAATCATGAATGTCAAAGAGGTAAAGCCGAAGGGACTTTTCCGCGCGTTTAAAAGCTCGACCTACGAAGTGACCGCAGCGATGGAAGAAAAAGAAAGCTTTGTCAATCCGCTTGGCTCCATACAGCCTGCGAAGAAACTGCATGAGAGCATCAATCTGGCGGCGGACGGCCCGATTGAAATCCCGAAGCCGCAGAGACTGACAGAGACGATCGCAGCCATCCAGAAGTCGCGCGAGGAAGCCGCAGCAATGGAAAAAGAAAAGAATCCGCAGCGGGATCCGGAAGAAGAAAACAATATTGAAAAACGTCTGGAAAATCTTTCCAGTATGCTGGAGCAAAAGCTGGGGACTGCCGCGAAGGGAAACGCGGCGGCAAAGGAGGAGGAGATCGCGCATACGCCTTCTTCCGAGGAACTGAATTTTGTCCGCATTTTATACAGTACGCTTTTAAAGAACGAAGTAAATGAAAAATACGTCAATCAGATTCTGGATGAAACGGAAAAATTTATCCGTCCGGGAAACAGCGTAGATACGATCCTTTCCAACATATACCAGAAGCTGATCCTGCGCTTTGGCCGTCCGAATACGATCGAACTTACCGGAAATAAGCCGCGCGTCGTATTTTTTATCGGACCGACCGGCGTAGGGAAAACCACAACGATCGCCAAGATCGCTTCCCGTTATAAGGTAGAGCATAACTGCAAAGTGGCATTTATTACGGCGGACACCTACCGGATCGCGGCGACCGAACAGCTTCGTGTTTATGCCAATATTTTAGATGCGCCGATGTCTATCGTCTATTCGGCGGAAGAATTAAACGCCGCGATCGAAAGAGTCGGCAGCTATGATCTGGTGTTTGTCGATACGGCGGGATTTTCCCATAAAAACGCAGAACAGAGGGAAGATGTCAAGAAGCTGATCGCAGGTCTTGACGAGCAGTATGAAAAAGAGGTTTATCTGGTATTAAGCGCAACGACAAAATACAATGATCTTCAGGAGATCGTAGATATTTATCATGAGATCAGCGATTATAAACTGATCTTTACCAAACTGGACGAAACGACTTCCTATGGAAACATCTTAAATATCAAGCTGTATTCCGGAGCGGATCTTTCTTATGTGACGAACGGGCAGAGCGTACCGGATGATATTGAGATTTTTGAAACACAAAAGATAGTGAAGCAGTTGTTAGGAGGCAGGTAACGCAATGGATCAGGCACAACCGCTTAGGAACGTAATAAAAAAGAAAAAAGACACGCCTGAATGCAGCGCCCGAGTGATCACGATTACCAGCGGAAAGGGAGGAGTCGGAAAATCCAATCTGGCTGTGAATCTTGCAGTCCAACTGCGAAAAGCAGGGAAAAAAGTCATCATACTGGATGCGGATTTCGGTCTTGCAAATATTGAAGTCATGTTTGGAGCGGTTCCGAAATATAATCTTTCCGACCTGATCTATCAGGGAAAGGGAATTCAGGAGATCATTACCGAAGGTCCGATGGACATCGGATTTATTTCCGGAGGTTCCGGAATTATCGGTTTAAATAATCTTTTTCATGACCAGATCATGTATCTGATCAAATCCATCGGGGAATTAAATGATCTGGCGGATTACATATTAATCGATACCGGAGCGGGAATTTCCGATCAGGTTCTGGAATTTGTACTGGCAAGTCCGGAGGTGCTTCTTGTGACGACGCCGGATCCGAGTTCGCTGACCGATGCGTATTCGCTGGTCAAGGCGCTCTACCGGAATCCGAATTTTGTACCGGAGGAAATGACCATTCATGTGGTTTCCAACAAAGTAGCATCCAAAGAAGACGGCCACGCGGTTTACCGGAAATTAAATTCCGTCGTTGCCCAGTTTCTTCATGGAAATGTGGATTATCTGGGAATGGTTCCTCAGGATGCGGCATTGGAGCATTCGGTAAGGCAGCAAAAGATCGTGTCGTTAAATGATCCGAATTCCAGCTCCGCGAAAGCGTTTGAACGGCTGACGAAAAACCTGATGTCCGGTTCTACGGAAACCGAGGCGCCGAAGCGGGGGATTACGCAGATATTTACAAGTTTATTGACACGAAGAAAAAACTGGGAGTAAAAATATGACAATAAGCGATTTAACAAAACCGGGAGATAAGATCGACGTCCGGTTGTTTCAGGAACAACAAAGGGAGCAGAATAAAGGAGAAGCGGCAGTTGTTTACAAAAGCAGCGTTTACGATCTGGGAAACGACGGCACGATCGAGATCGGGATGCCGACCGAGAACGGAAAAGTCGTTCTGTTTCAGGTGGGAATGCGTCTGAACCTGCTGTTTTATACCTCCAAAGGCATGTATACCTGTTTTGGCAGGGTAAAAGACCGCTATAAAAAGAGTGCGGTTCCCCTGCTTCTGATTGCAGTCGAGACGGAGCCGGAAAAATTCCAAAGAAGAGAGTTTTTCCGGATTGAATGCTCGCTGGATATGCAGTTTTACCGTATTTCCGAGGAAACGGCGGCGCTGGAAACGACCAATGAGCTGATTCAGGCTATCCGCAGACCGGAATTTGATCAGGAGCCGCAGCGCGCGCGGATCATGGACATCAGCGGCGGCGGGATCCGTTTTGTGTCGGAGGAGTGTTTGGAACCGGACGCTTATATTCTGGCGGCAATCCGGCTTCGGAATCCGAAAATGGATCAGTTGTTTTATCTGGTTACGCAGATCATCGCATCGGGAGAGTCTCCGAACAGCAAAGATCATTACGTTCACAGGTGCAAATTTATTTTTAAAGACTTAAAAGACCGCGAGATAATCGTTCGCTATGTGTTTGAAGAAGAGCGAAAACTTCGAAAAAAGGAAAATGGGTGATAAAATGAAGAAAAACATTTTAGTAGTTGATGATTCTGCACTCATGAGAAGGGTTCTCTGTGATATAATCAATTCAGATCGTACATTTCAGGCAACGGATGTCTGCAGGGATGGTCTGGAAGCATATGAGAAGCTGAAAACAAAGTCGTATGACGGCGTGATTTTGGACGTCAATATGCCAAGGATGGACGGCCTGCAGCTGCTGGAACGATTACAGAAAGAGAATATCAAGGCCAATGTGATCATGGTCAGCACGCTTACCTCAAGCGACGCGCAGGTTACCATTCTGGCAATGGAGCGGGGCGCGATCGACTTTGTAACCAAGCCGACCAATATCATAGAGGCTAAGGGAGAGGATTTCCGGAAGAACCTGCTTTCGGTTCTGGAAGCGGTATTTTCCACCAGAACATATGTCAGGAGCACGCGGCCGGCGCCGGTCAGGACGCAGCCGGAGGCTTCGGAGGGACCTGCCAAAACCGCGCCGCCGTTTAAGAAGCTGAACGCGGCAGGAGCAAAGAACAGGCTGGTTGCGCTGGCATGTTCCACAGGCGGCCCGAAAGCGCTTCAGGATGTGATCCCGTATCTTCCGAAGGAAATGAACGCGCCGATGGTTCTGGTTCAGCATATGCCGACAGGTTTTACCAAGTCGATGGCGGAACGTCTGGACGAGATCAGCGAGATTTCCGTCAAGGAAGCGGAAGAAGGCGATGTGCTGGAAAAAGGGCATATCTACATTGCGCCCGGAGGAAAGCACATGGAGGTCAAAAAGAAACCGAACGGAACGCATGTCATTGCACTAAACGACATGCCGGCGATCGGAGGATTGAAGCCATGCGCAAACGTAATGTTTGACTCCCTGTCCCAGACGGGATTTGATGAGATCGTCTGCGTTGTTCTGACCGGAATGGGAGCGGACGGAACCAATGGGATCCTCTCTCTTGGAAAGCACAAACCGATTCATGTAATTGCACAGGACGCACAAACATGCGTGGTATACGGAATGCCAAAGGTGGTTGCGGAAGCCGGAGTGGTAGACGAAGTAGTCCCATTAAAAGAAGTTGCCAAAACAATCATTAAGAATGTGGGGGTAAAGTAAGATGGATGTAAGCCAGTATCTTGAGATTTTTATTGACGAAAGCGGAGAGCATTTGCAGACGTTAAGCGACTGTATCATGACTCTCGAAAAGGAACCGGACAACAAGGATACGATCAACGAGGTGTTTCGTGCCGCCCATTCTTTAAAAGGAATGGCGGGTACCATGGGCTTTAAGCGGATGCAGCATCTGACGCACGACATGGAAAACGTATTTCAGGAAGTCCGGAGTGACAAAATTCAGGTAGACAGCTCCATGATCGACCTTTTGTTTGAGTGCTTGAGCGCGATCGAGGGTTATCTGGACAATATCAAAGCGACTTCGGACGAAGGTACGGAAGACAACGAACTGATCATCAAGGAGCTGAACGACTTTATCGCCAAAGCGAAGGGCGAGGCGGTTGAAAGCGCGCCAAAAGAAAGCGCGGCGGAGGAAAAACCGAAGGAGAGCGACGGCTCATTTAAAAAATTTGAATTGAGCGACACTGAAAAGAAAACGGTTGCGGGAGCCAGAGAAGGCGGCAGCCATATTTACGGAATGACGGTTTATGTAGAAAAGGACTGCCTGTTAAAAGCGGCAAGAGCGTTTTTGGTATTCCGCGCGGTAGAGGAATTCGGTCAGATCGTTGTATACCGTCCGAGTTCTCAGGATGTTGAGGATGAAAAATTCGATCTGGATTTCAGCTTTTATATCGCATCTACGGAACCGTTAGATAAGATCGAAGCAGCGGCAAAGAACGTGTCCGAGATAGAAAAGGTCATCAGTCTGGAAATCGAAGAAGAAAAAACGGAAGCAGCAGAAAGCGCGCCGGCAAGTACGGAAAGCAAATCCGCGGCAGCCGCAAGCGCACCGGCAAAAACGGCGGCTGCACCGAAAGCGGCGGCTCCGGCAGCGAAGAAACAGACGGCAGGGAAACCGGCGACCAACCGGACGGTACGTGTGGATATCGAAAAACTCGATGCATTGATGAATCAGGTTTCCGAGCTGATCATCGCAAAGAACAGTCTGGTATCCATCAGTTCGACGGAGGGCGGCAATTTTGCCAGTCAGGGATTCCATGAGCAGATCGAGTATCTGGAGCGGATTACGACCAGTCTGCATGAGTCGGTCATGAAAGTCCGGATGGTCCCGATTGAAAATGTTGTCAACAAGTTCCCTCGTATGATCCGAGACCTGTCCAGAACGCTGAACAAGAAAATGGAACTGGTTATGACCGGTGAAGATACAGAGCTGGATCGTACTGTAGTCGATCAGATCGGCGATCCGCTGCAGCATTTGCTCCGTAATTCCGCCGACCATGGTCTGGAAGACGCGGCGCTTCGTGCCCAGAGAGGCAAGCCGGAGGTCGGAAATATCTTCTTAAACGCTTATCAGGAAGGAAACAACGTTATCATTCAGGTTGGCGACGATGGTAACGGTATCGATACCGAGGCGGTTAAGAACAAAGCGGTAGAACGTGGAATCATCACTCCGGAGCAGGCGGAGGCCATGAGCCAGAAGGAAATCGTCAATCTTTTGTTCATGCCGAGCTTTTCTATGGCCAAGAAGATTACGGACATTTCCGGACGAGGCGTTGGTTTGGACGTTGTAAAATCCGGCATCGAGCAGCTTGGCGGCGATGTGGAGGTAAAGACCAAGCTGGGAGAAGGAACGACCTTTACGGTACGTCTGCCGCTTACCCTTGCGATCATTCAGGCTTTGATGGTAGAAGTCCGCGATGAAAAATACGCGATCGCGCTGGGTTCGATCTCCAATATCGAAGATATTCCGGTCAAAGAGATCAAATATGTTCAGGCAAAAGAAGTAATTCATCTGCGCGGAAGCGTGATTCCGCTGATTCGTCTGGATCAGATCTTGGATATTGAGCCGAGGGAGGAAGAACCGGAGAGCTTAACCGTCGTAATCGTAAAACGCGGCGACAGTCAGGCAGGTCTTGTTGTCGATAACCTGATGGGACAGCAGGAAATCGTTATTAAATCATTAGGCAAATACATCAACGGCAACAAGTTAATCAGTGGCGCTACGATCTTAGGCGACGGCGAAGTGGCCCTGATTCTGGATGTAAACACTCTGATGTAACGGGGGGAGAAGAACATGGCTGAGAATAAAGTTGAGATTATTGAAAAAAGCACAAAGCAGTACATAGTAGTCCAGATCGGGAGTGAAAAATACGGGATCGACATCGGATACGTCGATAACATCGTCCGTATGCAGAAGATTACCAGAGTGCCGAAGGCGCAGGTTTATTTTAAGGGAATTATCAATCTGCGAGGCGAGATCGTTCCGGTAATGAGCATCCGTACCAAGATGGGACTGGACGACGATGTGTTTACCAATGCATCCCGTATTATTATCTTAAAGATTGAAGACCGCGGCGCGCTCGGCGTGATTGTGGATGAGGTTTGCGAGGTAGTAACCTTATCCGAAGATGAAATTGACCGTTCCGCTGTCAGCGCAAATAATGCAAAGGACAATTTCATCAATGGAATCGGGAAAAACGGAGACGCATTGATCTCCCTGTTTGAGATTAATGCCATTATTGATGAACGGGAAAATGCATAAAAAAAGCGATACAGCAAGGCGTGTCCTTGCTGTATATGCGCTATAGAGTGTTGTTAGCATGGAGGATGTATGGGAGAATTTACGCTTGATGCGATTAACGAAATGTATATTGACGTATTGCGGGAGATCGGCAATATCGGTGCGGGAAACGCAACGACGGCGCTTGCCAGCATGATAAACATCCGGATCAATATGGAGGTTCCGAAGGTTGCGCTGATGGACGCTTCCAAATTAGGAGGCGCCATTTGTCCGGAGGATGAAACGATCGTGGGAATTTTTCTGGAAGTCAGCCATGATATTTCCGGAAGCATGATGTTTCTGCTGAAAATGGATGCGGCGCATTATCTGGTAGAAAAGCTGATGGGAATGCCAAGCAGTTCGGAGGACGGCTTTTCCGAAATGGAGCTTTCCGCAATGAAAGAAATCGGGAATATTATCGCGGGTTCGTATTTGTCAGCGCTTTCCAATATGACAAATTTAACGATCATGCCTTCTGTTCCGTATATTTCTGTTGATATGGCGGCTGCGATTTTAAGTGTTCCTGCAATTCAGTTTGGTCAATATGGAGACAATGCATTGTTAATCGAAACCGAGTTTGGAGATGATGTGATGATTAATGGCTATTTTATTTTGATGCCGGAGCAGGATTCTTATGCGAAAATCTTATCGTCTCTTGGAATACAAATATAAAGAGGCAAAAATACTATGGGAAACGTCATTAAAGTGGGAATGGCCGATTTAAACACAGCAAATGCCCCGGATATTCTAACGACTCTTGGACTTGGCTCATGTATCGGACTGACTTTGTATGATCCGGTCACAAAGATTGGCGGACTAGTGCATTATATGCTTCCGGATAGTACGCAGTTGAAAAATAACAATAATATCGCAAAATTCGGCGATACGGGGATACGTGAGCTTTTAAAACAGATAACGGCGGCGGGAGCCAATCCGCGCAGATTGGTATCTAAGATCGCCGGAGGCGCATGTATGTTTCAGGTCAGCGGAACATCGGCGGTTGGAAATGTCGGCGCGCGGAATGCGGAAGCTGCAAAAACAATCTTAAAAGAGTTAAAAATACCGCTGATCGCGGAAGATACGGGACTCAATTACGGAAGAACCGTAGAATTGGACTGCTCAAACGGAGATTTTATCATTAAAGCAGTCGGAAAATCAATCAAAGTAATTTAGAGAGAAGGCATATGAAAACAAAATTTATTCCTGCAATCGTCATGTTAAGCGCCGGTTTTCTGGATTGTATTCTGGCGATCCACTATGGACTTGGCATGTATGAATTTTTAATACAACTGCTGATCGTACTCGTCGCTTTTTTTGTCATCGGAGATGTGATCCGTTTTCTTCTCGAAAAGAGTATGATAACGATGGCGGATAAACAGGAGGAGCCGGAGAACGGGGAAAGCGCACAGGAGGGCGAACCGGAAGGGGATGCTTCTGTTTCCGAAATGGAAAACATTGAATCAAAAGATGAGCAGGAATCATGATTGGGGCGGTTTGAATGAAAGCAGTTGATACGGAAAAATTATGGAAAGATTACCGGAAAAAACCGACGCAGGAACTGAGGGAGCAGTTGATCATTGCATATTCGCAGCTGGTAAAACTGGTTGCGGGCAGATTGAGCATGTATCTGGGGCATAATGTGGAATATGACGATCTGGTCAGTTACGGAATCTTTGGATTGATTGATGCAATTGATAAATTTGACGCCGAAAAAAATGTAAAATTTGAAACCTACGCAAGTCTTCGCATCCGCGGGGCGATTCTGGATCAGATACGCAAAATGGACTGGATCCCGCGTACCGTAAGACAGCGGCAGCGGAAAATCGAAGAAGCGATGAAGGCCGTAGAAATGCGGACGGGAAAAACGGCAAGCGACGAAGAACTTGCGGCGGAGCTGGGACTGAGCGGAGAGGAGCTTTGCAATTGGCAGTCCCAGTTAAAAGTAACCAATGTGGTTTCGCTGAATGAATTTGACGAACAGGGAACCGAGCCGGCGATCGACGCATCGCATAATCAGCATTTTGCACAGCCGGAGGAAGTGATCGAGGAGGCCGAGTTAAAAAAGACGCTGGCGGAGGCGCTGGAGCTTCTGACAGAAAAAGAACGAAGGGTCATCGAGCTTTACTATTACGAAGAACTTACCTTAAAGGAGATCAGTAAAATACTGGAGGTTTCGGAATCGCGCATTTCACAGCTGCATACAAAGGCGCTGCTTCGTATGCGGAAAAAAATGGGAAGCTATATGGAGATTATGGTAGACTAATATGAGAAATCAATATTTTCAGTTAATCGTAAAAGAAGAAAAAAGTTTTTTACATATTTTTCCGCCTCTGGACGGCGGACAGCGGCTTGCCATCGGAGAGGTTACCGCATATCTGGAATCGCGGAAGTATACGGGGTATGATATCAAGGAACTGAATCAGGCACTGCAGAAGGATGAGGAATCCGATGTTTTTGTCGGGCAGTGGGATCAGATCGTAGCAAGCGAAACGATGGACATCAGCATTGATCTGGATAAAATGAAAGCGGTCTGCCGGTTTTATCCGCCGTCTCCGGGCGGAAGGCTCATGGATGCGCGTGAGATCATCGGCAGCATGACCTATAATAAGATCCGTTACGGAGCCGATCAGGATGCGATCTTTAATTTCCTTCAGGATCGGAAATACTGTACGGATTATGTTTTTGCAAAAGGAACGCCTCCTGTGCAAGGAAGCGACGCAAGGATCGAGTATTACTTTAATACCGATAAGAATCTGCAGCCGAAGCGGAATGAAGACGGCAGCGTGGATTATAAGGAGCTGAATACGATCAGCCATGTAAAAGCGGGAGCGATTCTGGCGCGTCTGTTCCGCGAGGATCCGGGGAAATCCGGCAGAAACATTTACGGCGAGGAATTAAAGCCGCGCGCCGTCAAATCAGCGAAGCTGTCCTACGGGAAAAACATTTCCATCAATGAAGACCAGACGGAGATCTATTCCGATGTGACCGGACATGCAAATTATGTAAACGGAAAGGTCTTTGTATCGGATGTCTATGAAGTTCCGGCGGATGTTGACAACTCCATCGGAAACATTACCTACGAAGGCAACGTACTCATCCATGGAAATGTAAAAACCGGATTTTCCGTCAAAGCGTCGCAGGATATTATCGTAGAAGGCGTCGTAGAGGGCGCATATCTGGAAGCGGGCGGTCAGATCATCATTAAGCATGGAATCCATGGAATGTTTAAAGGCGAATTTCGGGCGGGCAGCAATCTTCTCGCAAAATATATCGAAAATGCAACGGTATACGCGGGCGGATATGTAGAGTCGGAAATCATCTTAAACAGCGAGATCAACGCGGTCGGAAGCGTACGCTCCATGGGGAAAAAAGGGCGTATTAACGGCGGCGTGGTACGTGCGGGCAACTGTATCGAAGCCGACAACATCGGAACGGAGATGGGAACCGCCACGACGCTTGAGGTTGGCATGGAGCCGCGGAAAAAAGAACGTTACATTCAGATTTCTAAAGAAATGAATGAAAAGGCAAAAGAAATAGAAGACAATCTGCTCATATTAAACAATTATCGGGGCAAGCTGCAGAAAGGCGAGCGGCTTCCAAAGGACAAAATGCAGTATGTGCAGTCGCTTCTGATTACCCACAAAGAATTAACGGAAGAAATGGACTTATTAAAATCGGAGCACGAATGGCTCCATGATGAAATGCTTGCTTCCGAAAGCGCATATGTCGCGGTGCGCAGAACGGTGTACCCGGGAGTGAATATTTCGGTTTCCGATTTAAATTATCAGGTCAAGGATGAAAGGAATTTTTGCAAATTCAAGAAAGTGGAGGGAGAAATTCGTCCGGTTTCACTATAAGGCAGGTGTAGGAAGATGACAATTCGACCGGTAGATTTTAGCGGAATGATACAGCGTACCGATGATGTCGGCGCGATTAAATACCACGAGGATGCAAAACCGACGGTAGACCAGCAGAATATCCAGACGCAGATGCTCAAGAAGGAAGATGAGGTGCGCCATCAGGTCAATGAATCGAACCGCGGCGAGCAGCTGGAAAACCATGCGGATGCAAAAGAAGAAGGAAAAAATGCCTACTTTAGCCAGAAAAAAAAGAAAAAAACGGCAAAAAAGCAGGACGAGGGAAAAGTGATCGTCAAGAAGCAGGGCGGAGGTTTTGATGTTAAGATTTAGAGGGATAGCCAGATGACAGGTTTGGAAATAACGTTACTTATCATTGGAGTTGTATTTCTTCTGGGAAGTTTTTTTGTTCAGGAAAAACTCTCGCAAAAAGATATCGATCAGATTTCGGATCTGAGCGAGCGGGAAATGCAGATCATTGTAGAAAAACAATTAAAGAGCGCATCCGGTCAGGTAGAGGATATGGTTTCCCATACCATTGAGGATTCTATGGACGAGACGAAGCGCGCGCTGGAAAAAACTACGAATCAAAAGATCATGGCGATCAGCGAGTATTCCGATACGGTGCTTGATTCCATGAATAAAACGCACAACGAGATCATGTTTCTTTACAGTATGCTCAACGATAAGCATACCGAGCTTACCAATATGGCGGGACAGCTTCAGAAATTTACGGAAAATGTAAGGACGACGGAAAACGAAGTGCTTCAAAAAATTGCGCAGGCAGCGGAAGAAGCGGAACAAAAAAATTATTACCAAGCCGCGCCGCCGCCGGAGGAGACCGCGCCGGAGGAGGCGTACGAAGCAGCGGAGGAAGCAGAGGAAGAACCGTACGAAGGAAATCAAAACAGCCGGATCCTGTATCTTCATCAGGAGGGTTTGAGCGATGTGGAGATTGCCAGAGAATTAGGCTGCGGACTGGGCGAGGTACGGCTGGTCATCGGTTTGTTTAAAGGAGAAGGTACCATTGAGGCTTAAATATTATTTAAGAGGACTGGGCTTGGGTGTTCTCATAACCACAATTATACTGATGATTTCGTTTCGCATTCATGGAACCTCTTTATCCGACGATGAGATTCGGGAGCGGGCGAAAAAACTGGGGATGATCGTTCCGGAAACCGAACAGTCCCAAGACGATACCGAAGCGTTTCACACTCTGGACGAACCGCAGGAGGGCGATACGCAAAAGCCGGATGATGAGGATTCCCAAACGACGGACGACGGACAAAATTCACAAGCGGATGAAAATCCGCCGGTTTCGGAAAATCCGGAGAATTCCGACAGTCCGGAGAATCCGGCTGTCCCGTCGAATCCGGACAACCCGTCCGCTGCGGAGCCGGAGGGAGGCGCTACGAATCCGGAAAATCCCCCGCAGACCGGTACGGTAACCATTACCGTAGCAAGAGGGGAAGTGTGCCGGCAGATCGCGGAGGATCTCAAAAGCCACAATCTAGTCAGCGACGCGGAAGAATTCCGCCTGTATATGTTTCACAACGGATATGATTCGCTGATCCAGCAGGGAAGCTTTGAAATCCCGTACGGGGCGACTTATGAGCAGATCGCCGCCCTGTTGACAACGAAAAGAGAATAAAATGCTTGCGAAAAAGATTCAGATATGTTAAAATTTGTCTCTGGATGCTACAAATCACATGTGTGGAGAACGGCCGGTGTCGGATTTACGCTTGTCTGATGGCCGCTTCAACGGAAGCACATGGAAGAACAAACCAAATGGAGGTAGAAAAATGAGCGTAATTTCAATGAAACAGTTACTTGAGGCAGGTGTGCATTTTGGACACCAGACAAGAAGATGGAATCCGAAAATGGCTCCGTACATCTATACCGAGCGGAACGGAATCTACATTATCGACTTACAGAAGTCGGTCGGCAAGGTAGACGAGGCGTATGACGCCATTTCCGATATTGCGGCGCAGGGCGGAACCATTCTGTTTGTCGGAACAAAGAAACAGGCGCAGGATGCGATCAAGACCGAGGCGGAGCGCTGCGGAATGTTCTATGTAAACGAAAGATGGCTGGGCGGTATGCTGACCAACTTTAGAACCATTCAGAGCCGGATCGCCAGATTAAAAGAGATCGAGGCTATGTCAGAGGACGGCACGTTTGACGTTCTTCCGAAGAAGGAAGTCATCGCGTTAAAGAAGGAGTGGGAGAAGCTGGAGAGAAATCTCGGCGGAATCAAAGAAATGAAGCGGATTCCGGATGCGATCTTTGTCGTAGATCCGAAGAAAGAGAGAATCTGTATTCAGGAAGCACAGGCTTTGGGCATTACGTTGATCGGTATCGCCGATACCAACTGCGATCCGGATGAACTCGATTATGTCATTCCGGGCAACGATGATGCGATTCGGGCAGTGAAGCTGATCGTTTCTAAGATGGCGGATGCAGTCATTGAAGCAAATCAGGGTGCGGAAGCTGCAGTACCGGAGGAAGCGCCGGAAGAAGAGGAAGCTGCAGAGGAAGAATAATACAGATCGGAGGATGGAAAAATGGCGATTACCGCTTCTATGGTAAAAGAACTGCGTGAAATGACAGGCGCAGGTATGATGGATTGTAAAAAAGCATTAAATGAAACAAACGGAAATATGGACGAGGCCGTTGAATTTTTAAGAAAGAACGGTCAGGCGAAAGCAGAGAAGAAAGCAAGCAGGATTGCTGCGGAGGGACTTTGTACCGTTGTAGTCAAAGACGACCGGACCGCGGCAGTGGTAGAGGTAAACTCCGAGACGGATTTCGTTGCGAAAAACGATACCTTTAAGGAATTCGTGACTGCGGTAGCAAATCAGGCGGTAGATTCCGACGCGGCGGATATGGATGCGTTTATGGAGGAAGCATGGAAGGAAGACGCTTCAAAGACCGTTAAAGACGCATTGGTAGAAAAGATTGCCGTTATCGGCGAGAACTTAAAGATTCGCCGTTTTGAGAAAGTAACGGCGGAAAACGGCTGCGTAGTTTCCTATGTGCATGGCGGCGGAAGGATCGGCGTCATTGTGGAAGCGGAAACCTCGGTAGTAAACGATGCGGTAAAGGAAGCGCTGACCAATCTTGCAATGCAGATCGCGGCGTTGAATCCGAAATATGTCTGCAGAGACGAGATCAGCGCAGACTATATTGCGCATGAGAAGGAGATTCTGCTCGCACAGATCATGAACGATCCGAAGGAGTCTCAGAAGCCGGAAAAAGTCATCAACGGAATGATCGAAGGCCGCGTCAACAAAGAATTAAAGGAGATCTGTCTGGTCGATCAGGTTTATGTCAAAGCGGAAGACGGCAAACAGACCGTTGCAAAATATCTGGAGCAGGTTTCCAAAGAAGTCGGCGCAGCCGTTTCCGTAAAGAAATTTGTCCGTTTTGAAACCGGAGAAGGCTTAGAAAAGAAAAACGAGGATTTTGCAGCAGAAGTTGCAGCACAGATGAAATAAATTGCCTTAATTGCGGCCGGCATAAAGCAAAGTCTTGAATGCAGCGCGCAAAGAGCGGTTAGCGTGGCGGAAAAGACCTTATAAAACGCTGGGAACAAGCATGTTTCCAGCGATTTTTTAAATAATCGA
>CANQCX010000003.1 GCA_947591115.1 uncultured Lachnospiraceae bacterium
ATGCCAATCGCAGTACCTGCAGGCGTTACTGTAGATATTGCAGAAAATAATCATGTGACTGTAAAAGGTCCAAAGGGAACATTAGAAAGAACGCTTCCGGCAGAAATGGATATCAAATTAGAGGGCGGCGAAGTAATCGTTACAAGACCAAATGATCTGAAGAAAATGAAATCCTTACATGGATTGACAAGAACGCTGATCAATAACATGGTCGTTGGCGTAACGGAAGGTTATACCAAGACGCTGGAGGTAAACGGCGTAGGTTACAGAGCGTCCAAGTCCGGAAAGAAGCTGACGCTGAATCTGGGTTACTCCCATCCGGTAGAGATGATGGATCCGGAGGGACTGGAAGCAGTTGTTGAAGACAATAAGATCATCGTCAAGGGTATCGATAAAGAAAAAGTCGGCCAGTATGCAGCGGAAATCAGGGATAAGAGAAGACCGGAGCCGTATAAGGGCAAGGGTATTAAGTACGCAGATGAAGTAATCCGCCGCAAAGTTGGTAAGACCGGCAAAAAATAAAGAAAGGAGTAGACAGGAATGGTTAGTAAGAAATCCAGAACGGAAGTTCGTGAAAAGAAACATAAAAGAATGCGTCATCATCTTGCAGGGACTGCGGAACGTCCTCGTTTAGCGGTATTCAGAAGCAATAACCATATGTATGCTCAGATTATTGATGATACAGTTGGAAATACACTTGTCGCTGCCTCTACTCTTGAGAAAGACGTAAAAGCAGAGCTTGAGAAGACAAATAACGTTGATGCGGCAGCAAAGCTGGGCGCTGTAATCGCAAAGAAAGCTTTGGATAAAGGTATTTCTACGGTTGTCTTCGACAGAGGAGGATTCCTCTACGCTGGCAAGGTAAAAGCATTAGCTGAAGCAGCAAGAGAAGCTGGTTTAGAGTTTTAGGAGGAACGTAGCATGAAACGTGAAATCATTGACGCTAGTCAATTAGAATTAGTGGATCAGGTTGTTGACATCAAACGTGTAACAAAGGTTGTAAAAGGTGGACGTAACATGCGTTTCACAGCTCTTGTTGTTGTCGGCGACAAAAACGGTCATGTTGGTGCAGGACTTGGAAAAGCAACCGAAATTCCGGAAGCAATCCGCAAAGGAAAAGAAGATGCGATCAAGAGTCTGGTTTCCGTTCGTTTAGACGAGAATAACAGTATCACACATGATGTAACAGGAAAATATACAGGCGCTTCCGTCTTATTAAAGAAGTCTCCGGAAGGTACCGGTATCATCGCCGGCGGCCCTGCGCGTTCCGTATGCGAACTGGCGGGCATTACCAATATCCGTACGAAATCTCTGGGTTCCAATAATAAGCAGAATGTTGTACTTGCAACAATCGAGGCTTTGAAACAGTTAAGATCTCCGGAAGAGGTAGCAAGACTTCGCGGTAAATCGGTAGAAGAAATCCTGGGTTAAGGAGGAATTGAAAAATGGCAGATAAGAAAGTGAAAGTTACACTTATTAAGTCAACGATCGGTGCAGTTCCGAAGAACAGGAAAACAATTGAAGCACTGGGATTACGAAAGCTGAATAAAAGCGTAGAATTACCGGATAACGCAGCTACTCAGGGAGCACTTCGCAAAGTAGCACCATATGTAAAAGTAGAAGAGTTATAAGAGAAAAGGAGGTGCCATCATGGATTTATCTAGTTTAAAAGCCGCTGAAGGATCCAGACATGACAAATTCAGAAGAGGCCGCGGACATGGCTCCGGAAACGGTAAAACAGCGGGCAAGGGCCACAAGGGACAAAAAGCGCGTTCCGGTGCGCCAAGACCGGGATTTGAAGGCGGTCAGATGCCATTGTACAGAAGGCTGCCAAAGAGAGGATTTCATTGCAGAAATTCAAAGACCATTATCGGAATCAACCTTTCTGAACTGGAAAGATTTGACAACGATACGGTTGTATCGGTTGATACTTTAATGGAAGCAGGTGTAGTAAAGAATCCGAGAGATGGAGTTAAGATTCTTGGAAATGGGGATTTTACTAAGAAGCTGACCGTTCAGGCAAATGCATTTAGTGCGTCTGCAAAAGAAAAGATCGAAGCTCTTGGTGGAAAAGCAGAGGTGATTTAATGCTTGAGACACTCCGCAATGCATTTCGGATCAAAGATATTCGCAGTCGGATCATTTTTACATTCTTTATGCTGGTTGTCATCCGGATCGGATGTGAGCTTCCGATTCCGGGCGTCAACGGGGAAGTTTTTCGGGAATGGTTTGAAAATCAGGGTACAGACGGATTAGGATTTTTTAATGCAATTACCGGCGGATCGTTTATCAACATGTCCGTTTTTGCATTAAATATTACGCCGTATATTACCTCTTCCATTATCATGCAGCTTCTTACGATCGTAATTCCGAAGCTGGAGGAAATGCAGCGTGACGGCGAAGAGGGAAGAAAGAAGATTGCCGAGATTACCCGTTATGTAACGGTTGCACTGGCATTGATCGAATCCATTGCAATGACATATGGATTTTACAAAGGCGGTTATCTGATCAACAAGAGTCCGATTACCGTAATACTGGTTGCTGTAACGCTGACTGCGGGTTCTGCAGTATTGATGTGGATCGGCGAGCGCATTACCGAAAAGGGTGTAGGAAACGGTATTTCCATCGTATTGACGATCAATATCATTTCCCGCATTCCGCAGGATATGGCGACGCTCTGGTCGCAGTTTATCGCAGGAAAATCCATTCCGAAGGGCGTAGTTGCCGCGCTGATCATCTGCGCGATCATTATTGCAATGGTAGTATTTGTCATTGTGCTTCAGGATGCGCAAAGACGGATTCCGGTTCAGTATTCTAAGAAAATTCAGGGACGCAAACAGGTAGGCGGCCAGCAGTCGCATATTCCGCTGCGGGTCAATACCAGCGGCGTTATTCCGGTTATCTTTGCACAGTCGCTGATGCAGACGCCGGTAATCATTGCAAACTTCATAGGAAAAGGAAACGGAACGGGGATCGGCAGCAAGATTTTACGGGGATTATCCCAGTCGAACTGGTGTAATCCGGACGAGCCGGTTTATACGATCGGACTTCTGCTGTATATCGTGCTGATCATCGCTTTTGCGTATTTCTACACGCAGATTACCTTTAATCCGCTGGAGATCGCAAATAACATGAAGCGTGCGGGCGGTTTTATTCCGGGCATTCGTCCGGGCAAGCCGACCAGTGATTATCTGAATCAGATATTGAATTACGTCGTATTTATCGGAGCGGTCGGCTTAACGATCGTTGCGGTAATCCCGATTTTCTTTAACGGGGTTTTCAAAGCGGACGTATCGTTCGGCGGAACCTCAATCATCATTATCGTAGGCGTTATCATTGAAACGCTCAAACAGATTGAGTCACAGATGCGGGTACGCTATTATAAAGGTTTTTTAAACGATTAGATTCTACGCTGGAGATACTGGCACAAGCCGTATCTCCATTCGTGGTATCGTAAAACAAATATTTTATATAAGGGAAGGAGAACAATATGAAAATCATTATGTTAGGGGCTCCGGGAGCCGGAAAAGGAACACAGGCAAAGCAGATCGCTGCAAAGTATCAGATTCCGCACATTTCAACCGGAGATATTTTCCGCGCCAACATTAAGAACGGCACAGAACTTGGAAAAAAAGCAAAAACTTATATGGATCAGGGAGCGCTGGTTCCGGATGAACTGACCTGCGATCTGGTTATGGACCGGATTCAGCAGGACGACTGCAGCAATGGATTTGTTCTGGACGGTTTTCCAAGAACGATCCCGCAGGCGGAGGCGCTGGACGCAGCGTTAAAGAAGATCGCTCAGTCTATGGACTATGCGATCGACGTTGATGTACCGGATGAGAACATTGTAAACCGTATGAGCGGAAGACGCGCCTGCCTGAACTGCGGTGCGACCTATCACATCGTATATAACCCGACCAAAGAAGAAGGCGTATGCGATGCATGCGGAAATCCGACGGTACTGCGTGACGACGACAAACCGGAAACCGTACAGAAGCGTCTGAGCGTTTATCATGACCAGACGCAGCCGCTGATCGATTATTATAAGAATCAGGGCATTTTAAAGAGCGTAGACGGAACACAGCCGATGGATGACGTATTTGCAGACATCGTAGCGATTTTGGGTGAATAAAATATGTCGGTAACGATAAAATCTGAAAGAGAAATAGCACTGATGCGCGAGGCCGGAAGAATTCTCGGCCTCGTTCATCAGGAACTTGGGAAGGAAATTCGACCGGGGATGTCTACTTTGGATGTAGACCGGCTTGGAGAAGAAATGATCCGAAGTTACGGCTGCATCCCTTCCTTTAAGAATTATAACGGTTATCCGGCATCGATCTGCGTGTCGGTCAACGAAGAAGTTGTACATGGCATTCCAAATGCAAAACGGATTTTGCAGGAAGGCGATATCGTCAGTCTGGATGCGGGTGTGATTTATCAGGGGTACCATTCCGACGCTGCCAGAACCGTAGGGATCGGCAGCATATCAAAAGAAGCGCAGGAACTGATCGAACGGACGCGGCAAAGTTTTTTTGAAGGCATGAAACAGGCGGTTGCAGGCAATCATTTGTTTGATATATCCAATGCGATCAGCGATTATGCGGAAAGCTTCGGCTACGGAGTGGTGCATGATCTGGTAGGGCATGGGATCGGCTCCCGTCTGCATGAGGATCCGGAGATACCGAATTTTCGTCAGCGGCGGAAAGGACTCCGGCTGCGGCCGGGCATGACGCTGGCAGTCGAACCGATGATCAATGCCGGAAGCGCGGAAGTGGTATGGATGGATGACGACTGGACGGTAATTACCGAAGACCGTTCGCTGTCCGCGCACTATGAAAATACGATATTGATCACAGAAGGAAAACCGGAGCTGCTTTCCCTGACAGAAGAGGGAAAAGCGGCGGGGTTCGAGAATCTGTTTTAGCAGCCAGAAGTTATTATTCATATTTTTTTAGGAGGATCAGATTAGTTATGTCAAAAGCAGACGTGATTGAAGTAGAGGGTGTAGTAGTGGAAAAACTTCCAAATGCATTCTTTAAAGTAGAGCTTGAGAATGGACATCAGATTTTAGCAACCATCAGCGGGAAATTAAGAATGAATTTTATCCGCATTTTGCCAGGTGATAAAGTAACCATTGAAATGTCCCCTTATGACCTGACAAAGGGCAGAATTATCTGGAGAGATAAATAATAGCCGGTTACAATAAATAAAAAGTTTAGGTTGACTTCTTGAAAGCGTGCGTGTATAATACTAGACGGACACTTTGGGAAAGTGCCCCCAAAATGGGCGAAAGTCCGCAAAAAAGCGGCATTTATAGAGAAAGGAGGATTTGTTGTGAAGGTAAGATCGTCAGTGAAACCGATTTGCGAAAAGTGCAAGGTTATCAAACGAAAAGGAAGCATCCGGATCATTTGCGAGAATCCGAAGCATAAGCAGAGACAGGGTTAAGGGTTGTCTGACAGTTTTTAACCCTGTTTCAGACATTCATTATGTGCGGCTGCAGCGCAGAAAATGCGCTGTTCATAATAAACAGAGGCATAACTGGCAGTGTGCTATAATACCGAGTGGTATACTGCGAATATGCAGATTTGGGGAAAGCATGTGCATACACACATTTCAGGACGTGCAACCGTAGCTGTATGTGGATGCTTTTTGACGGATATAGGTTGCACTATATCGTTACTATCAATTCAGGAAAATTTTATGGAGGTGTAAACACACATGGCTCGTATTGCAGGTGTAGATTTACCAAGAGAAAAACGTGTAGAGATCGGTCTGACTTACATCTACGGAATCGGAAGAGCAAGCTCAAACCGTATTTTAAAAGAAGCGAATGTAAATCCGGATACTCGTGTTCGTGATCTGACGGACGACGAAGTAAAGCGGATCAGCTCAGTCATTGACGAAACCCAGACGGTAGAAGGCGATTTGAGAAGAGAGATCGCTCTTAATATTAAGAGACTTCAGGAAATCGGATGCTATCGCGGAATCCGTCACAGAAAAGGTCTTCCGGTTCGCGGTCAGAAGACAAAGACCAACGCCAGAACCAGAAAAGGCCCGAAGAGAACGGTCGCAAATAAGAAGAAATAGCAAACAGAAGTTACCTTATGTAAAAATCGTATAGAAAGTAGGTTAGTTTAGATATGGCGAAGAACGTTGCAAAAAAAGTAACTAAAAAGCGTGTAAAGAAAAACGTTGAGCGCGGACAGGCACACATCCAGTCATCTTTCAATAATACAATTGTTACAATTACGGATGCGGAAGGCAATGCGTTATCTTGGGCAAGTGCCGGCGGTCTTGGGTTCAGAGGTTCCAAGAAATCTACTCCGTATGCAGCGCAGATGGCAGCGGAAACCGCTACCAAAGCGGCATTGGTTCATGGTTTAAAGACGGTTGACGTTATGGTAAAAGGACCGGGTTCCGGACGGGAAGCGGCAATCCGCGCACTTTCCGCTTGCGGTCTTGAAGTTACTTCCATTAAGGATGTAACTCCGGTACCTCACAACGGATGTCGTCCGCCAAAACGCAGAAGAGTTTAATTAGGAGGTAGATTGAGATGGCAGTAAATAAAGTACCTGTACTGAAAAGATGCAGATCTCTTGGCTTAGAGCCGATGTATCTGGGATATGATAAAAAATCAAAAAGAAATTTGCAGAGAGCAAATAAAAAGGTTTCCGAATATGGTCTTCAGCTTCGGGAAAAACAGAAGGCAAAGTTTATTTATGGCGTTTTAGAGAAGCCTTTCCACAACTACTATGTAAAGGCTGACCGTATGAAGGGCATGACCGGTACCAACCTTATGACCATGCTGGAGTCCAGACTGGACAACGTAATTTTCCGTCTTGGATTTGCACGTACCAGAAGGGAAGCGCGTCAGGTCGTTGACCATAAGTTTGTGACCGTCAACGGAAAGGTTGTAAACATTCCTTCTTATCTGGTAAAAGCTGGCGATGTGATCGAAATCAAGGAGAACAAAAAAGGAATCCAGAGATTTAAGGATATTTTAGAAGTAACCGGCGGAAGAATTGTTCCGGAATGGCTGGATGTAGATGCAGAGAAGCTTCAGGGAACGGTAAAGGAACTGCCGACACGTGAGCAGATCGACGTACCGGTAGACGAGATGCTGATCGTCGAGTTATATTCTAAATAATATCGGTTAAGCAGCCGGCAGATTACCCGAGAAGGAGGGGCTTTGTAGTGTTCGATTTTGAAAAACCAAAAATTGAGATTATCGAAATTTCAGAAGACAAGAAATACGGCAGATTTGTTGTGGAACCTTTGGAAAGAGGGTATGGCACAACGCTGGGTAATTCATTAAGAAGAATTATGCTTTCTTCGTTACCGGGTGCCGCGGTAAGCCAGATTAAGATTGATGGTGTTTTGCATGAGTTCAGTTCGATTCCGGGCGTAAAGGAAGATGTTACCGAAATCATTATGAACATCAAGAACCTTGCAATCCGGAACAATAGCTCTACAAATGAACCGAAAGTTGCTTATATCGAATTCGAAGGGGAAGGCGTCGTTACCGCAGCGGATATTCAGGTGGATTCGGATATTGAGATCATGAATCCGGAGCTGGAGATCGCGCATTTAAACGGCGGAGCGGATTGTAAGCTGTATATGGAGCTTACCATTACGAAAAACCGCGGCTATGTCAGCGCCGATAAGAATAAATCCGAAGATACGCCGATTGGCGTAATTGCGATTGATTCCATTTACACACCGGTGGAGCGGGTAAATCTGACGGTTGAGAATACTCGTGTCGGACAGATTACCGATTTTGACAAATTAACGCTGGATGTATTTACCAACGGTACATTAGAGCCGGATGAGGCGGTCAGCCTTGCTGCAAAAGTATTGAGCGAGCATTTAAGCCTTTTCATCGATCTGTCGGATGCCGCGATTCAGGCGGAGGTTATGATCGAGAAGGAGAACGATGCTCAGGAGAAGGTTCTCGAAATGAATATTGATGAACTGGAATTGTCGGTACGTTCTTACAACTGTCTGAAACGCGCCGGAATCAATACGGTAGCGGAACTGATCAACCGGACGCCGGAGGATATGATGAAAGTCCGTAATCTGGGACGCAAATCTTTGGAGGAAGTTTTATCCAAGCTGAAGGAATTAGGTTTACAGTTAAATCAGGGAGAAGAATAAATCGTTTCCCTCTTTTATACAACTCATATAGGCAGAACCAGTAAGACCGACGAGCGTGGCTTATGTCTATCCATGAGTGGCACCGGCAGGAAAGCTGCCACAACAAGAAATGACGTTTGGCGAGTAAGACCGACGAGCATGGCCGGACGTTCCACAAATGGAGGAAAAAGAAATGGCAAAATATCGTAAGTTAAGCAGAACCTCAGATCAGAGAAAAGCGCTCTTAAGAGGTCAGGTAACCGCTTTGATCGCGAACGGCAAGATCATTACGACAGAGGCAAAGGCAAAGGAAGTACGTAAGATCGCAGAAGGACTGGTTGCCTTAGCGGTAAAGGAAAGAGATAACTTTGAAGAAGTTACGGTAACCGCAAAGGTTCCGCGCAAAGACAAAGACGGCAAGAGAGTCAAAGAAGTCGTTGACGGTAAGAAGGTTACGGTTTACGATGAAGTTGAGAAAAAGATCAAAAAGGATCTTCCGTCCCGTCTTCATGCAAGAAGACAGATGTTAAAGGTTCTTTATCCGGTAAAAGAGGTTCCGGATAAAGTAGCGGGAAGAAAGAAAAACACCAAAGAGATCGATCTTGTAGCAAAGCTGTTTGATGAGATCGCACCAAAATACGCAAACCGGAACGGCGGTTATACCAGAATCGTAAAAATCGGTCAGCGTAAAGGCGACGGAGCGCTGGAAGTGCTTCTTGAGCTTGTTTAAAAATGTAAAATCGCTTAAACTGTGTAAGGTTTAAGCGATTTTTTTTGAAAGAAAGGAGCCGAAAATGGAAAAAAACCGTTTAGAGCAGCAGTTGGAATTTTGTCTGGAGATAGACAAGGAAAAGCAGATTCAAAGACAGACGTATCTGGCGGACGGCAGCAGAAAGGAAAACGATGCCGAACATGCATGGCATATGGCAGTTATGACGCTGCTGCTGAGCGAATACGCAAATGAGCAGATCGACGTATTAAAAACAATTGCGATGCTGTTGATTCATGATTTAGTGGAAATCGATGCCGGAGATACCTACGCATACGACGAGACGGCAAACGCGACCAAAAGCGAGCGGGAACAGGCGGCAGCGCAGAGGCTGTTTGGCATTCTTCCGGAGGATCAGAAAAAATGGTTCCGGAATTTGTGGGAAGAATTTGAAGCATGGGATACGCCGGAAGCAAAATTTGCGCACACGATGGATCATATTCAGCCGATCATGCTGAACGCGGCCTCCGACGGTAAATCGTGGGTGGAACATGGCGTACATCTGGAACAGATTTTAAAGAGAAATGCACGTACGGCGGAAGGCTCCGCCGCAATATGGGAATATGCACAAAAAAATTATCTGGAGCCAAATGTTAAAAACGGCAGGATCATAAACTGATGCGGTAATGTCCCACAATGGTTCCGTATGTTTCTAATGCGTCTTCTTCATAGCTTGCCTGAAACGGGTGTGCATTGTGAAAGAGAAACGGAACTCCTTTTTTGTTGCGGTGGTCGGAACAGATCGCAATGTGGCTGTCATAAATGACGATATCTCCCGCCTGCCATTCTTCAATCCGGCTGGTATCTTTGGTCAACTCCACCGCCGTATGCGCAAAAAAGATTTTCAGTTTTTTTACACGACGGAAATCAATGTTGGAATCCGGCTCCTCTATCGGATAATCGTCCGGATGTGCAGCAATATCATCCTGAACAAGCGTCATAAGGTCATAGCCGGCGTCCCGCAGCGCAAAGGCAGCCACATCCGTACAGACGCCGTATTCGTCGTCCGGATATCCTCCCTCGTAATATTTGCTTTTATATTTAGGTTTTGTCGCCAGATAAGCTTTGACGTTGTTTACAATGTCCGTCTGATCGTCAATGCCGTCCCCGTCTTTGTCCGTATGGCTGATATAGGATTGGAGCTGGGTGCCGGATTTTGAATCCGTCCGAAATCCCTGACGATCGACATAAAAATCCGAATTTTGGTATTTCTTATGAGGAATGTAGTGATAGCGGTACAAAACCGCCAGACATAAAAGAAGAATAAGAAGGGCAGCGATTAGCACTGCCCCTGTAAGAAATCTTTTTTTCATCAATGGTTCTCCTGCTTCGCCATGTATTTTTTTACATAGCGCTGAATACGGTCGTATGGATTCAGCAGATCGCTGATCGAAGCATCGTGATTTAACGTATCAATGATATATGCAATATATTTGCTCATATCGCAGCTAATGTAATATTCGCGGGAAAGCAGCTCCGGCGTCTGATAGATCAGATTTGTCGTTACGACGCGGTAGATCAGGCCGCTTTCATACGCTTCGTCAAAGGCTTTTAAACCGTTGGTAAACAAGCCGAAGGTAGAAACAAGGAAAATCCGGTTGGCTTCGCGTTTCTTTAATTCTTTTGCGGTGTCGATCATGCTTTCGCCGGAAGAGATCATATCGTCGATGATCAGAACATCCTTCCCTTTTACGTTAGAACCTAAAAATTCATGAGCGACAATCGGATTCCGTCCGTCTACGATCTTGCTGTAATCGCGCCGTTTGTAGAACATGCCCATATCTACGCCAAGCACGTTTGCCATGTAGATCGCGCGGTTGGTCGCGCCTTCATCCGGACTGATGATCATCAGATGGTCGGCGTCGATCGTAAGGTCGTCCACATTTTTTAAAATGCCTTTAATGAACTGATAGGACGGCATGACATTTTCAAATCCGCTCAGCGGAATCGCGTTCACGACGCGCGGATCATGCGCATCAAACGTAATGATGTTGTCAACGCCCATGCTTACCAGCTCCTGAAGCGCCAGCGGACAGTCTAAGGACTCGCGGGCAGTACGCCGGTGCTGACGGCTTTCGTATAAAAACGGAAGAATGACGGTAATCCTGCGCGCTTTTCCGCCGATCGCGGCAATGACTCTTTTCAGATCGGAAAAGTGATCGTCCGGAGACATGTGATTTTCATGTCCGCAGAGGGAATAGGTCAGGCTGTAATTGGTTACATCAACCATGATATAGATATCATATCCGCGTACGGATTGCTTAATGATGCATTTCGCCTCGCCGGAACCGAATCTTGGAGTATAAGGTTTAATGATGTAGCTGTCCTTATAGTAGTCCTTAAAAGCGAATTCATCCTTATGCTGATGTTCTCGGTTTTCCCGCCATCCGGTTAGATACGCATCTACCTTTTTTCCCAATTCCATACAGCTTTCCGTAGGGATCAGACCTAAAGTACCGGTAGGGATTGTTTCTAAAATTCTTTCGTCGTTTGGCATAGAATCCTCCATTGTCAATCATATATATTAAAGTGTGTCAGCGCATCCGCCGTCTCTGGACGCGTATATCGTCACAGAACAGCTTAATAATGGTATAGTTGCTGGAGATACGGGATAAAGTACGCTCCGAATACGTCTGGGCAATTTGCTTCATGTCCAGATTGGTAGAAATAATGGTAGATTTCTGATGCAGAATCCGTTCATTCAGACATAAAAACAATTGCGACGTAGTAAATGCATTCGGATATTCCGTACCCAGATCGTCAATAATCAGCAGATCACATTTTAAAATACTTTGGTGCGCCATAGAGGTGTCTGAGTTCTTTTCAAAGACACCTTTGCTTAATATATCAAATAACTGAAAGGCTGTAAAGTAGATAACGGAATATCCCTGATCCAAAAGCTCCTTAGCCACGCAGTTGGAAAGGAACGTCTTTCCGACGCCGGTGTCGCCGTATAGGAGCAGGTTTTTCGGTTTCTGCTCAAAATCGTCAATAAAGCGCCGGCATTCCGTTACGGCATTTTTGGCGGTAGCAAGCGCCGTCAGTCCGGTTGTGGGATTGACGATCTCATCGGAATAATAATCGTAAGAAAACGTGTCAAAATTTTCCTGCTCGACGATATTGCGGATATTGGACTGGGTATAAACCGCGTCGATCAACGCCTGCTTTAAGCAATGGCATTTTAATCCTTCAATATAACCGGTATCTTTACAGTCCCTGCAGGTATAGATCGGATCAAAGTAATCGGCAGGATATCCCAATTGGGCGATCAGCTCTTTCCGCTCCTGACGGTAAGCCGCCAGTTTGTTTTTCAGATCGCTTAACGCATTTGGGTCTCCGTCCAGAAGACGATGCGCGGACTTTACGGAACCCTCTGCGATCGCTTCATCAATTTCTTTCAGGCGCGGCGCACGCCGATAGGCTTCGGCGATCCGTTTCTCCTGTATGTGCTTGTTTTGAAGCTGGCGCTTGTCATAACCGCGCATAATCTCGTCGAATTGTGCGTTGCTCAGAGTCATAATATCCTCCTCTACTGTGCAGTCGGTACAGATGTTGTAAGCATCATCGCCTCGAACTGATCAAAATCATAATTGCGTTGGTTGAAATTATTAAATTTATTTACTTTACCGGAAGCTGTCGTTCCGGCGGAAGTCTTTTTGGTGCGGCTAAAGGAAGCGTCCAGATTCTGGATATCTTCCATAGTATGTACATGGTTCTTATGCCAATTGCCGATGATGGAGTCCGTATATTCGAAACTCGGCTGATGCGTGGCGGAGATCGTCCGTCTGCACGCCTCCTGAATCAGCGGCAGGTCATAGCCGTACTCTTTCGTCCACTTCGTAATATATGCGGTTTCGGCATCAACCAAACTGCGGCCGGTAATTCCAAGCGCCTTCATAACGCCGTAGTAAACCTGATTGTGGATCGCCGCATTTTTCTGTGCCTGTTCGACAGTGGTAATTTGGCTGTCGCTCCAATTCATGGCAACCTTGTCCATATAGCGCATACTCGAATGTCCGTTGCTGATGCAGTATTCCACAAGATAAACGATAAGCTCCGTAGAAAACCGAAGCGTCTCATACCAGTACAGGATCGTATTGATATCTGTGGAGGAAAGCGGATGCTTCAAATAAGTCTCTATAATAAAGAAAAGTTCGGAAATATTCGGATTCTGCCGGAAGGCTTTGATTTCTTCCAGAGAATATTCTCTGCGGCTTGGAACCGCCGCTGGAGCCGTCATCGTCATCGGCACCGGCGTGATTTGAGCTGCCGGCTCGGCGGAGGTCTTCTCCGCTTCAGGCGCTGGCGGAACCGGTAAGACTGGTCTTGGCTCAGGCTCCGCTTTTTTACGGGAAGAAGCCGTCATCGGCGCCGGTACAGGCTCCGCTGCATAATCTGTGGCGGCATCCTCCAGACGCAGGAAGCGGATCCCGCAGATAGAGCGGTCTGGCGTGTACTGCAGACTCAGCAGGTGCATACGCTCCCAATATTTTAAAGCGCGCAGCACATCCTTTTCCGTATGGTTAAAACGGTCGGCGATGGCCGATACGGAGCACTGCAGTGCAGGATTTTCCATGCAGCGCAGTAAATATAGATATACTTTTACAAATTCGCCGTTTGCCTCCGGCATATATTCATCAATAAACTGATTCGGAACGCTCGTCGTCATGTTTGGACAATCGCTGTAAAGCTGGATGGATGCCATATATAAATCCTTCTTTCCCTATAAGCATGTGAGCAATTATAGCACAATCCTTTGGCAAAGAAAAGCAGAAAAAATCGCAAAAAAGCGGCAGAATCCGGTGGTTTCGGAAGCTGTGAAAAATGTGGATAACGTGGAAAAGCCGAAAAAATACATGCAGGAAAGGAAAAATTAACCACAATAAAATCCACATGACAGGGGCGGCTTTTTGCCCGTTGCCATGTGGACAATGTGGATAATTATTTTCCTAACAGAAATTCGCCGATTTCTACGATATTTCCCGCTCCCATAGTTATCAACAAGTCTCCGTTCATACATTTTTTTAATAAAAATTTTTCGATTTCTTCAAAAGAAGGAAAATAGTAGCATTCTGTTCCGCGTTCTTTCAGACGCGCCAGAAGATCTCTGGAACTGATCCCGAAGGTGTTTTTCTCGCGGGCGGCATAAATGTCCGCCAAAACCACAACGTCCGCCATAGACAAAACGCGGGAAAAATCGTCGAGAAAGGCTTTGGTGCGCGAATAGGTGTGCGGCTGGAAAACCAATATGAGCCGTTTGTGCGGATAGTTCTGGGCCGCAGTCAGCGTCGCGCAAATCTCGGTCGGATGATGCGCATAATCATCAATAACGGTAACGCCGTCAACGGTTCCCTTGTACTGGAATCTGCGGTCTGCACCGCCGAACTGGCAAAGTCCCTCTGTGATCGCCTCCGGCGGGAGCTTCATCGTATCGCACAGCGCGATGGCGGCCAGTGCGTTGCTGACATTGTGCCGTCCCGGAACGTGGAGCGTAACATCGAAAAGTTTTTGCCCATGATGCATAGCGGCAAAGGAAGCGCACGCTTTTTCATCGTAAGAAATATTGTCCGCATAGTAGTCATACTCCGGCGAAAACCCGTACGTGAAAACGGACTGCGGCATTCCTGCCAGCAATTTGTCCAGCTCCCCAATCTCGCCGTTTATGATCGTGGCGCCGTCCTTTTGGGTATTGGAAAGAAAAGAACGAAAAGAACGGCGGATTTCGTCTAAGTCGTGAAAGAAATCCAGATGCTCCGCCTCTATATTTAAAACGATGCTGTATTTCGGACGGAAATTCAGAAAACTGTTTGTATATTCGCATGCCTCCGAAAGGAAAACCTCGGAATTCCCAACGCGCAGATTTCCTCCGATCGCCGGAAGCATTCCGCCCACCGTAATGGTAGGATCGGCATCCGCGGAAAGAAAGATCTGGGAAAGCATAGAAGTCGTGGTAGTCTTGCCATGTGTTCCGGCAACCGCGACGGAGCTGCGGTAATTGTCCATGATCTGGCCGAGCAGTTCGGCGCGGGTAAGCATGGGGATGCCCTTTTCTTTCGCCGCCTGCCACTCTTCGTTGTCCTCGCGGATTGCCGCCGTATACACGACCAGCTCAATCCCCTCGATAAGATTGGAAGCCTTTTGTCCGTAAAAAATGCGCACGCCCTTTGCGGCAAGACGGCGGGTAAGTTCGGATTCCCTGCTGTCGGAACCCGAAATGCAAAATCCTTCCTCCAGAAGGATCTCTGCAAGACCGCTCATGCTGATTCCGCCGATCCCGATGAAATGAACATGAAGGGGTTGGTTAAAATTTAATGAAAACATAATGAATACCTGCCTAAGATTAAAATATCGTGATTGCTTATTATTTATTATAACCGTAAATTGGTTTTTTGCAAATGATATCGCAATATGAAAAAAACAGGATAAAAATCACAAAAAATACAGCAATATGATAAACATCAATGAAGTTTGTTTGTAAAAAATGACAAAAACTTAACTGAGAAACGGATTAAATTGTGAAAAATGTTGTAGAAATATTATCCGCATGTTATAATTTAAAGTAATAAATCAAGAACAGACGAGGAGTGATAACGTGATTAAGAAAGAAATGATAGCTATGCTTTTGGCTGGCGGTCAAGGCAGCAGACTTGGTGTTCTGACAGCGAATGTTGCAAAACCCGCAGTTGCATTCGGCGGGAAATACCGTATCATTGATTTCCCTCTGAGTAACTGTATCAATTCGGGAATTGATACGGTCGGCGTTTTAACTCAATATCAGCCGCTGCGGTTAAATGCGCATATCGGAATTGGGATTCCCTGGGATCTTGACCGTAACAATGGGGGCGTTACCGTACTTCCGCCGTATGAGCGCAGTGATAACAGCGAGTGGTATACCGGAACCGCAAACGCTATTTACCAGAATCTGCGTTATATCGAAAATTACAATCCGGAATATGTCCTGATCTTATCCGGAGATCATATCTATAAAATGGATTATGAGGTAATGCTGGATTTCCATAAAGCGAATCGGGCGGATGTTACGCTTGCCACCATGCCTGTGCCGCTCAGTGAGGCAAGCCGTTTTGGCATTGTCATTGCGGATGAAGAAAAACGGATTCAGGAATTTGAGGAAAAGCCGGAAAATCCAAGAAGCAATCTTGCCTCTATGGGAATTTATATTTTTTCGTGGAAGGTGCTGCGCAACGCGCTGATCGCGCTGAAGGACCAGCAGAACTGTGATTTTGGGAAGCATATCATCCCATATTGCTTTGAGCATCAGAACCGTTTGTTTGCGTATGAATACAACGGCTATTGGAAGGATGTCGGAACGCTGGGTTCCTATTGGGAAGCCAACATGGAGCTGATCGATTTGGTTCCGGAGTTTAATCTCTATGAGGAATACTGGAAAATCTACACCAAATGCGACACCATCGAGCCGCAGTATGTGGCGCCGGGCGCGCATGTCGAGCGGAGCATTATCGGAGAGGCCTCCGAGATATACGGAGCGGTCATCAATTCTGTGATCGGGCCGAATGTACGCATTGGGAAGGGCGCCATCATACGGGATTCCATTATCATGAAGGATACGCGCATCGGAGATTTTGCTACGGTTGACAAGTCCATTATTGCGGAGAATTGCAAAATCGGAAACGGCGCAGTGCTCGGAGAGGGCGAGGAGGCTCCCAATAAGCTGAACGCAAGTATTTATTCCTTTGGACTGGTAACGATCGGCGAGGATTCGGTAATACCGGATAATGTCCATATCGGGAAAAATACGGCGATTTCCGGAGTGACGACGAAGCAGGACTATCCGGACGGCGTATTGGCAAGCGGCGAAGCAATGATTAAGGCAGGTGACGGAGAATGAAGGCAGTAGGTATTATATTAGCCGGCGGCAACAGTAAGCGTATGAGAGAACTTTCGCGGAAGCGCGCGATCTCCGCAATGCCGGTAGGAGGCAGCTTCCGCTGTATCGACTTTGCACTGAGCAATATGAGCAATTCCCACGTTCAGACGGTTGCGGTACTGACGCAGTATAACGCACGATCGTTAAACGAACATTTAAGCTCGTCCAAATGGTGGGATTTTGGACGAAAACAGGGCGGCCTGTATCTGTTTACGCCGACCGTTACGGCGGATAACAGCGACTGGTACCGCGGTACGGCGGATGCGATGTATCAAAACATTGACTTTTTGAAAAAGCGCCATGAGCCGTATGTGATCATTTCCAGCGGCGACTGCGTATACAAAATGGATTTTAACGAACTGCTGGATTATCACATTGAAAAGAAAGCGGACATTACGGTGGTTTGTAAGGATATGCCGATTGGCGCGGACGTCAGCCGTTACGGCGTTGTGCGGATGAATGAGGATTCCAGAATTACCGAATTTGAGGAAAAACCGCTGGTAGCCTCCTCCAATACGGTTTCGGCAGGAATTTACGTGATCCGCAGACGGCAGTTGATCGAAGTTTTGGAGCGGTCGGCGGATGAAAACCGGTTTGATTTTGTCAGCGATGTTGTGATCCGTTATCGGAATGTCAAGCGGGTGTTTGGCTATAAGATGAAGGAGTATTGGAGCAATATCGCGAATGTGGACGATTATTACCAGACCAACATGGACTTTTTGAAGCCGGAGGTCAGCGATTACTTTTTCCGTAAGGAGCCGAAGATCTATTCCAAAGTGGACGATCTTCCTCCGGCAAAATACAATACCGGCTCGGATGTCAGCAACAGTATGGTTTCCAGCGGATGTATCATCAACGGCAAGGTAGAAAATTCGGTGCTGTTTAAAAAAGTATTTGTTGGGAAGAATTGTGTAATAAAGAATTCCATTATTTTAAATGAGGTTTATATCGGCGACAATACGCACGTAGAAAACTGCGTGGTGGAGAGCCGAGGGACATTGAAACCAAATACTTACTATTGCGGAGAAGATGGCGTTCGTGTAGTTACAGACAGCAATGAAAGGTATTTGATATAAAATACGAAAAGCAAGGGGATGAGGTTATGCAGATTACAGATGTAAGGATTCGAAAGGTGGATAAAGAGGGCAAAATGAGAGCCGTCGTATCCATTACCATTGATGACGAGTTTGTAGTACATGACATCAAGGTGATCGAGGGGGAGAAAGGCCTGTTTATTGCTATGCCGAGCCGGAAAGCGAGCGACGGGGAATATCGCGATATTGCCCATCCGATCAATTCGGCGACAAGGGATCATATCCAGACTCTGATACTGAATAAGTACAGGGAAGAAATGGAAAATCCGGAATAGTCAATATTGCGGACCGCAAGAAGAAAAAGGCAGCACAGAAAACGGTAACAGGTTTTTTGTGCTGCCTTTGTTTTATTAGCAAAGCAAAATCAGGTATGAAAAGGAAGCGCGTGATTGTCCGGTGCAGATTCCTCATCGCAAAGTCCGAGCAGGTAATCAGCCGAAACCTCTAATTTTTGCGCAATCCGCGCGAGCTGCTCGACATCCGGCGAACGGCGTCCGGTCCGGTAGCCGCTGATGGTGGACGGAGAGACAAAAATCGCGTCGGCAAGGTCGGAATTACGGATATCGCGCATCAGCATGATGTGCCGCAGACGACAGCCGAAAAAGCGGTATTTATTTCGTTCGTTTTCTTTGATTTGCAAAGACTTTATCGTGCGTTTATATTTTGACATACCATGATTGTAGCTCATGGAAAACAAAAAAAATTAGAAATACGCGAATCGCGTTTTTTTTCTTTTGTTTTAAGAAAATCGGTGATCAGCTACGTCCAACCCCCATCAATAGTCAGAATTTGACCGGTCAGATAATTGCTGCTGCCGGCAAGCATCAGGATAAAACGCGCGGCTTCTTCGGGAGAACAGAATCTGCCGGCAGGAATTTCTTCCGCCAGAGCTTTTTTCTCCTCGTCCGAAAAGCCGGCGTTCATCTGCGTGTCGATTACGCCGTAAGCGATTGCGTTTACCTGAATGCCGCTTGGCGCAAGCTCCTTTCCCAATGCCCGCGTAAGCGCATTGACCGCGCCTTTGCTGGCGGAATAAGCGGCCTCGCAGGAGGCGCCCGCGCTGCCCCATACGGAAGAAATATTGATGATTTTTCCCTGTTTGCGCCGCACCATAGAAGGAATCAGATTTTGGCAGGTGCAGAAAACGGACGTTACATTTACCGCCATCAGGCGGTTCCATTCTTCAAGGCTCATATCGCTTAACAGTCCGATCTGCGAGATGCCGGCATTGTTGACCAGCACGTCAATAAAACCAAAATGCGATAAAGCGGTGTCGGTCATATGCCGGATAAATTCCGGTTCGCCAACGTCGCCGAGAAAGGTCAGCACGTCTGTGCCGTAGGTTTGGCGCAGTTCGTCCGCCAGTCGGGACAGTTCTAAAGCTGAGTTTTGGCAGCAGAGCGCAAGATGATATCCTGCCTGTGCGAAGGCTTTTGCAGCGGCGGCGCCGATCCCTCGGGAAGCGCCGGTAATCAAAGCGGTTTGATGCATCATAAAAATCTCCTAAAATTTGTACTGGACAAATGCTCCATTATGTGATACTATAATCGGGCGTGGTAAGTTACATATAGCGATGCGTGGCTCAGCTTGGTAGAGCGCTGCGTTCGGGACGCAGAGGTCGCAGGTTCAAATCCTGTCGCATCGACTGAAAGAAATCCCAGATTTGGGGCGGAACTTATAAAACTGTATCAGATTGTTTTCAGGAAACGGCATAGCTTTCGGGTTATGTCGTTTTTTGTTCTGCAGCTTTTTCGTAAAGACATTATAGCGGACTTCTGATTTTCATTCAACATCTTTCTTATCTTTTGTGCAATGAGGCAACTGTAAATTAGGGAGCTATATCTGCAAGGTATTCCGAAGTGATTGAACGATTTATCTGGTTTGCTATAATGAAAAACGTAAATTATATATTTTCGAAAGGAAGATACGCCTATGAAAATCCGCCTCGAAGTTAGCAAAGAGCGATATTCGGAATTGAGAGCCGCACTTGAAAGTTGTGGAATTGAGATAGATGATACTGCCGACTTAATATTGCATGAAGATAAACCTTTTGCTGACAGCCTTATTGTACGGGATAGAGAAACGGGCGAAAAGGTTGTCGTGTCGGTTAATGATATCATTTTTATTGAATCCTATGGTCACAGTGTTGAAGTTCATTCTACGAAAGGATTATATCAGTCCTCGGATCGCTTATATAAAATTTATAGTATTCTGGATCAAAGCAAGTTTATCCGTATCAGCAATTCGGTAATTATTGCGAAGAACAAAGTAATAAAAATTGCGCCAACGCTTTCAATGAAGTTTATTTTAACAATGATAAGCGGAGAAAAAGTTGATGTGACGAGGAACTATTATTACATTTTTAAGGAAAATTTCGGTATATAGGAGGTATGATTATGGGATTCCCGATATTTATTATTGCTGGACTTTTTTTTGTGGTTTTACTTATTATAGCACTTGTCGTTTATTTTCAAATATATAAAAGCCATATTAATAAAGCCTTAAATGCAAAGACGAAGTTCTCAGCGATGACACCGCCGTACAAGGTCGTTGTGACGCTGACGATGATAGCTTTAATGATTGGAATATTCATTAGCTATTTGGCGGGTTATAAAGTCGCGAATGACCGCTTTGTGACTGCGAGTATGACGTTTGATGTTCATTCTTTTTATGCGCAGGTAAAAGAAATCGACGAAAACACGATTACTGTTGACGGCATCTCTCTCAATGACGCAAAGTATCGGGGCGAGTTTAAATATGAGCTTTATGAGGACGTAGGTATCCTTTGGAATGATGAACCGATTAGCCTTTCAGATATAAAGTCGGGCGATTTCGTATGCATTACTCTTGTAACCGGCGGAGGAAATATTACCGATATTTTTAAAATACAGCTTTTAAAGTGAAAAAGTAATGTTCATGGTTAAAACAGAGTGAATACCGTTCTCAAAAACGGTTCTTCCCCTCGTTTTTCTCTGCACCTTGTACAGCAGTTTCATGACCTTGCGGTTCAAAGCGAGGAAGGCGGCTGCATAGAGCCGCCCTGTTCCGAAGGGGATTGCATGGAGCCGTCCTGTCCCGAAGGGGATTGCATGGAGCCGTCCTGTCCCGAAGGCGGCTGCATAGAGCCGCCGCGCTCCCGAGGAAACTGCATAGAGCCGTCCTGTCCCGAAGGCGGTTGCATAGAGCCGTCCTGTCCCGAAGGCGGCTGCATAGAGCCGTCCTGTCCCGAAGGCGGCTGCATAGAGCCGCCTTGTTCCGGAAGCGTCCCCTTGTTTCCACGCATTCCGCCGTTTCCGGAGGTACCGTAGATTTGTCCGGACATGGTTACGGAAACGGATTCCGTACCGGAGGTTACGGTATAGGTTCCGGACGACGTGATCTGCGGACAACTGAGAACTACGCAGTTGTAGGATTTTTCCGGCGAATAGGAAAGAAGCTCCTGTCCTTCGCTGTCCAGCAGCGATATTGTTTCGGAGGAAACGGAGGAAAAGGAAACAAGCATACTGGCCTGTGTGGAATCGCTGCCGAAATTCTGCGCCATGCCGCTGTATCCGGAGGCGGCAAAGATTCCTCCTGAAATTGCTGCGTTTCCGGCATAATCAAGCGCGCTGTTTCCGTCGTTGGACGGGCCGGAAACATAGGTTTCTCCTCCGGTAATCAGCAGACCTCCGTTGGAGTCGATTCCGTCTCCGTCGGCATCAATGAAAAGAGAACCGCCGTTAATGGTAATCATGCAGCTGCTGTCTGCTGCCATCGGATCTGCGTTTGTGGAAGAAGCGTTGGAGGCATTCAGTCCGTCGTCGCTGGCGCGGAGGGAAACAGAGCCGCCGTCAATGGTAATCGTCAATCCTTCGATTCCTTCTTTGCAGGTATCAATCGTTATGCTTCCGTCGGCAAGATAGAACATGCCATCGGAATGCAGTCCGTCTTTTCCGGCCGAAAGGGAGAATTCCCCGTCGGCGATGCGGATGCTTTCTTTTCCGGAAACCGCATGGGAAGCCGCCTTGATACGGTAGGTGCCGTCTGCGAAAACGAGATCATCTTTAGAGACGATTCCATGACCGTATGCGCAGGAAACCGTTAAAGCGCCGCTTCCGTTGATGGTCAGATCGTCTTTGGAAAAGATGGCGGCGTCAATGTTGTTGTCGTCAATTGCTGCAAATTCCCCCGTTGTACTTACGGAGTTTTCCGAATCCGGAGCAAGCGTCAGAAAAACCTTATCCGCCTGAAGAACGTAAATTCCTGCGCTGGAAGAATTCGTAATCGCGGCGCCGTTTAGCACAAGCTGTACTTTTTCGGAAGCATCGACATTGACGACGACCTGTCCGTCGGAAAGCGTGCCGGAAAGAAGATAGGTTCCTTCTTCCGTTATGGTTATGGTATTTTCTTCTATCGTTACGGAGGAAGCCTCGCAGGAGGAAGCATCGTCCGCAAGCTGGATTTTTACTGCCGAGGCTTCCTCATAGCTGCTATCCAGATCTCGGTCGGTAAACAGGCTGTCGGTAGTTTCGGCAGACAGATTGGTAAAACCGGAATTGCCGGAGTTATCGGTATTTTCGGTTTTTCCGGCGCTGCTGCTGCAGCCGATGAGCGCAGCGGATAATACGGCCGCGCCGCAAAAAGCGCAAAATCTATGCATGTTATAATTCATAAGTGTGTACCTCCTGTCTTGCAATACTGATTTCAAGATTGCCGTTTCGGCATCGCAACTGGTCAATGAATTCCTTTTCTTTGGACAGATCCTTCATGACGATGTTGTAGTTTAATTTAAACAGACTTCCCATATTGGTAGTCTTTACAGATACCATTTCATAGGACGATGTATATTGTTTGAGCAGATCGTCAAACAATTCGCTGTAATTCAAATCTTCCGGAACCGTAATGTGCAGCGTTTTTTCGATGACGGGATGCTTCGGAATGCCAAAGCCGACTGCGGTAAACAGCAGCATCGCGCAACCCAGAAGCAGCGAAAACAGCACCGCATAGCCTAAAAATCCCATTCCGGTTATCAGTCCGGCTCCCATAGCCAGAAAGATCATGCCGATTTCTTTGGCGGTTCCGGGAACGGAGCGGAAGCGAACAAGGCTGAATGTGCCCGCTACCGCAACGCCCGCGCCGATATTGCCGTTGACCATCAGGATCACGACGCATACGATTGCGGGCAGAAGCGCCAGCGTAATGACAAAGCTTTGCGTAACGTGCGTTTTATAACTGTATACAAAGGCGAAAAAACAGCCGATGAAAAAAGATACGGCAATACAAAGTAAAAATTGGGAAACCGGAATGGCGGTTGTTCCCGTTTGAAAAATTCCCTGAAAAAATGTATTAAGCATAGTGGCAGAGCCCTCCGTTTTTCTGATATTGATAAAGTGTTTGATACGCCGTTCCGTACTTGGAAAAAGAAGTTCGGTAAATATGGTTCTGACTGAGCCAAGCGGACAGCCAGAGAGGAATGGCGTCTTTTACTTTGATTTCCATAAGAACCGTATCGTTGTCTAAAAGCGGCGTCCCGTAAATGCCGCTGCACAGGGAAAGATTCCGACTGCGCCAAAGGATGTTTTCATCAAACGTGATCCGGAAATCCGGATCGTCTTTTCCGTAAAACGCCTCCCGCTGGTAGGTTAAAAGCATCGCAGGACGAAGCGTTTCGTAGTGTTGGAGCGTATAATCGATTTCATGGACGATCTGGGTGTCCATATCGCAGCTCCTTTTAAAAAGAAAATGCTCGGCCTCGGCCTCCGTCATTCCGACGCGGCGTTTGTAAACAACGGAATCGTATTTCTTTTTCAGCTCCACAAATACGGTGCTGTTTTTATGGGCGACTCCGTAGCTGCGAAGTCTTAATTTTTCCTTATAGAGAGGGTGTTCCATAGAACGGCGGACAAGCAGATAATCCGGCGTATCGAAATAAAGGCTTTGGATAGCGCTTTTTCCATGAGAATCCGGAATCATGCGGGACCTCATTTCTGTCTGGATAAGATCCCGCTGCGCACGTGTGAGAAGATATTTGATCTCATATCTTTTAAAAATCATTTGATCGCTCATGACAGTTCTCCTTTCTGATAATCGCAGTTTAACGGGAGAACCTTAAAAGAACTTAAAAAAGAAAAATTATTTTATAAAGTTACCGTAAACAAAATGGAGGTTCCGTCTTCACTCTGTGCGGTAATGCGGCCTTTATGCGCGGACACGATGGCTTTTGCGGCAGAAAGGCCGATCCCATGTCCTCCGGTCGTCTGGCTGCGCGAAGAATCCGGTCGGTAAAAACGTTCAAATAAAATATCCTGCCGCCCCGCTTTTAGGCCGGATGCCGGATTCCATACCGTAAGGATCCGTTTTTTCCCGTCTGCAGAAAGAGACAGGCGGATTTCGCTGTTTTCGGAGGAATATTTTACGGCGTTATCCAGCAGAAGGGAAACAAGCTGCCGGAGCGCCTCCTCGTTTCCATGATAAGACAGGTTGGGCTCCACGCTGCAGATCAGCTTCTTTTTCTGCGCCTCCGCAACCGTCATAAACGGCTGGGCAGCCTCCAAAACGGCATCGGAAAGGGAAAAATCAAACATCGCCAGCACCGTAGAGTCTTCGTCCATACGGGAGAGAAAGACCAGTTTTTCCGTAAGCTGCGCAAGACGCTTTGTCTGATGATGAATGCTCTGTGTCCACTCGTTTTCGCCCTGCTCCATTTCCAGCACTTCGGTATTTGCATCGATGATGGTCAGCGGCGTTTTCAGTTCATGACCGGCATCGGTAATAAATCTTTTTTGCTTTTCATAGCTTTCTGCAACCGGCTGTACGATCATTCGGGAAAACACCACAACAAGTAAAAATACCAGAAGAATTCCGATCAGGCTGATGGCTGCGCTGGCAAACAGAAAAGAGCGGAACGTGTCCAGCTCCCGTTCACAGTTTAGGAAAATATACATTGAAGCGGATTCCGACGATCCGTCCGCTTCGGAAACAACGCAGTATTTATAATTGTGGAAAAAGCCGGAGCGTTTTCCGCTTTCCAAGCAGCTTTGGGCGTACTCCTGCGCCGTTTCCGCGCTGATCGAGGCAATGTTTCCGGTATTGATATGGGTAATATTTCCCTCGGAATCAAAGGTTACCGTAAAATAACGGGTATCAAACGGGGTTTCGGCGGATATTCCGGAATGGAATTTCTGATTCAGGGCAGGCTCTTTTTCCGGCTGGGCAGGCTCCATAAAAGGATTGCCGGAGGGCGGAGCAGAAAGCATACCTTTGTTTTCGGCAAGAAGGGAAAGGCGTGCGTCGATCGTCCGGTTGATATTGGCATAATTGATGATATTGATACTGCCGATTAAAACGGTCAGAACGAGGATTACGGAGATCATGGCAATGCCGATAAATTTTTTCTGCAGTGTTTTAATCATGAGCTTCCTCCAGTGAATAGCCAAGTCCGCGGGTTACTTTAATGACGGCGCCGGCGTCCAGCGACGCCAGTTTTTTACGCAGATAAGACAGGTAAGTCCATACGACGTTCTGTTCCGCGTCGCTGTCGAATCCCCAGATCCGATCCATAAACTGTTCCGTTGAAATGACCTGTCCGGGACGTATCATCAGCATTTCCAGCATTTGAAATTCCTTGTTTCCCAGCCGGCAGGAGGCGCTCGGAGATGTAAGCCGGTAGGTAGCGCGGTCAAGCGAAAGATTGGAAAAATGCAGAACGGAATCGGTCGTATCGGTCTGCCGTCTGGTCATGGCGCGGATGCGCGCCAGCAGTTCCTTCATAGCAAACGGCTTGGTCAGGTAATCGTCCGCTCCGCTGTCGAGTCCGTTGACGCGGTCGTCAATTTCCGATTTTGCGGTAAGCAGCAGTACCGGAACGGAGCTGCCGTTAGCGCGTATTTGCCGCAGTACGCTCAGTCCGTCCATTTTTGGCATCATAATATCCAGAATGGCTCC
>CANQCX010000004.1 GCA_947591115.1 uncultured Lachnospiraceae bacterium
TCGAAACCGTTGGATGTAAAGGTCATTTACCGGAAAATGAACGAGATTTTCGAAGAAAAATAGCAACTGGCAATTGTTCCATGTGCAAAAGTTCTTTACAAAAAAGCAAAATGTGATAAGATAAAAAAGGATATTACTCATTGGAGGAACCAAAGTGGGTACAATGGAAAAAGAAAAGCAGGATCAGCAGCGGCTTAGGCGCAAGCGCATAAACCGGATCAAGAACGGTATTGTTACCACGATCGCGATTTGGATGATTTTTTCATTATTGGCTATCATAATACTGTCTGTGCTGGTCTTTCAGCTAAACCGCAGGTTGAGCCATATTGAGGAAAGCGGTTTGGTTATGCCGGACAGCAGAACGGAGCGGAATCTGCCGGATACGCAGATAAGCGGAGAACCAGCTCCGACGCCTGCAGAGGATTATTCGGGAGTGGTCAAGGGCATTGATTCCGAGGAGAATCTGGCGGTCGAAGGCGACGTGCATCAGGTGTACCTGACGTTTGACTGCGTTCCGGGGAGCAATACGGAAGCGATTTTAAATGTACTGAACCAATATCAGATCAAGGCGACTTTTTTTGTTACGGGAGATGAGTCGGAGGAAGCAAAGGCGATCTATCAGCGGATCGTCAATGAGGGGCATACGCTTGGGATGCACTCTTATTCGAACCAGTATCATACGATCTATGCATCCGCAGACGCCTTTTATCAGGATTATAAGGAGATTTCCGATTATCTGTATGAGGTTACCGGAGTAAAAAGTACATATTATCGTTTTCCGGGAGGGAGCAGTAACGAGATCAGCAATGTCAACATGGCGGAGTTTGTCAAGATACTCAATCAGGAACAGGTAGTCTATTATGACTGGAATGTATCGGCGGGAGACGCGGCATCCGACTATACGGTTGAGGATGTGGTTTCTAATGTGACGGACGGCGTGTCCAGATACAAAACATCGGTTGTGCTGCTGCATGACGATGACGGAAAGTCAACAACGGCGGAGGCGCTCGGTCCTTTAATCGAAGCGTTAAAGAACATGCAGGCGCAGATTCTGCCGATTGATGAAAATACAAACGTAATCCAATACATCAAAGCGGATAGTGTTGGATAAAGACAAATGGAGGAATACAAATGGGACTGTTTAAAGATTTTAAAGAAGATTTTTCTCAGGCAGTGAATGAACTGGTGCCGGGAGGAGAAGCACCGACTCCGGCGCCGACGGCGAATTCGGATAGTCTTGTTGTGGATACTTTGAACGAAGAAGTAGATGTGCAGTCAGAATTATCCAAATTAGACGGACTTTTAGAGCAGGTGACCGATCCTGCCAAAGCAAAGGTGGCTTCCGCGCCGGAACGCAGGGAGGAGCCGGTTAAGCAGGAAACAAAGACAGAGGATCTATTTGCAGAGAAAGCAGAGGAATCTGCGCCAACGATGAAAAAGGAGAATAAACCAATGAGCGAAACAATGACCAATACCTTCAGACCAATTGCACCGGGAGAAGCAACCGAAGAAACTTCCGTAATTACCGCCAGCACAACGCTGACCGGCGATCTGCATTCCTCCGGTTCTTTCGATATTCAGGGAACGATCAACGGAAACGTCAGCTGCAACGGCAAGCTGGTAGTTACCGGAACGATCAACGGAAACAGCAATTCCGCAGAGTTCTTTGCAGATGTTGCAAAGATTGAGGGCGAGGTAGTCAGCAGCGGAACCGTAAAAGTAGGCGCAGGCTCAGTAATCATCGGCAATATTTCCGCAGCCTCCGCTGTTGTAGCGGGCGCGGTAAAGGGCGACATTGACGTTCAGGGACCGGTAGTTATCGATACCTCCGCCGTAATCATGGGCAATATCAAATCCCGTTCCGTACAGATCAATAACGGTGCGGTAATCGAAGGCTTCTGCTCGCAGTGCTATGCAGATATCGACGTTCAGGGATTATTTGAGAACAAATAGAAAGGATTGCGTCTATGAAGCGTATCTTATTAAAATTAAGCGGAGAAGCGCTTGCCGGAGAAAAACATCAGGGGTTTGACGAGCCGACGGTAACGAGGGTTGCGCTTCAGGTCAAGCAGCTTGTGGATAAGGGCGTAGAAGTCGGCATTGTGATCGGCGGCGGAAATTTCTGGAGAGGACGTACCAGCGAGACGATCGACCGTACCAAAGCGGATCAGATCGGGATGCTTGCAACGGTTATGAACTGTATCTATGTTTCGGAGATCTTCCGCTCGACAGGCATGAAAACGCAGGTGCTTACGCCGTTTGAATGCGGTTCTATGACGAAATTATTTTCTAAGGATCGCGCAAATAAATATTTTGCGCATCAGATGGTCGTATTTTTTGCCGGAGGTACGGGACATCCGTATTTTTCAACGGACACCGCGACGGTGCTTCGGGCGGTAGAGATTGAGGCGGACGCCATACTGCTTGCAAAAGCGGTGGACGGCGTTTATGACAGTGATCCAAAGCTCAATCCGGATGCAAAACGTTATGACGAGATTTCGATTGAAGATGTGATCGCGCAGAAGCTGGCAGTCGTAGATCTGACCGCTTCGATCATGTGTATGGAAAACCATATGCCGATGCGCGTATTTTGTCTGAACGATGAAAACAGCATTGTAAAAGCATTGAGCGGAGATTTCTGCGGTACAAAAGTGACGGTTTGATGAGGAGGTAGAATATGGATGAGAGATTAACGGGTTTTCAGGACAAAATGGAAAAGTCTTTGAAAAATTTGGAAGACGAGTATGCGTCCATTCGTGCAGGGCGGGCAAATCCGCATGTACTGGATAAGCTGCGCGTAGATTATTACGGTACGCCTTCCCCGATACAGAGCGTTGCGAACGTCAGCGTACCGGAACCGCGTATGATCCAGATTCAACCCTGGGAGCCGTCTCTGGTAAAAGCCATTGAAAAAGCGATCCTGACTTCGGATATCGGAATCAATCCGACAAACGACGGAAAAGTAATTCGTCTGGTATTTCCGGAGCTGACCGAGGAGCGGAGAAAAGATCTTGCAAAGGACATCAAAAAAAAGGGCGAGGCTGCAAAAGTTGCAATCCGCAACATCCGGCGGGATGCAATGGATCATTTCAAGAAGCTTGGAAAGACAGAAGATATTTCAGAGGATGCAATCAAAGATTTGGAAGATGGCATACAAAAGCTGACCGACCAGTATGTTGCAAAAATAGAGAAAGCGATTGAGGCTAAGTCAAAAGAGATCCTTACCGTTTAAAAGACTTATGAGGGGCATTGCCGATATGGCGTGTCCCATTTTTTTGTGAGGTAGACAATGAATATTCCAAAACATGTGGCCATCATTCTGGATGGCAACGGCCGATGGGCAAAAAAAAGAGGAATGCCAAGAAATTACGGACATACGGCAGGAGCCAAAAATGTAGAACCGGTGTGTCGGGCGGCGGATGAGCTTGGAATTAAATATCTGACGCTGTATGCGTTTTCTACGGAAAACTGGAACCGTCCGCCGAAGGAAGTGGACGCTTTGATGAAGCTTCTGGAAAGCTATCTGAAAAACTGTATTAAGACGGCGGAGAAAAACCATATGCGCGTGCGCGTAATCGGGGATCTGTCGCGTCTTAGTCCCCGTTTTCAGGAAAAAATCCGCGAATTGGAGCTCTGCTCCAAAACAAACGACGGATTAAATCTGACCATTGCCATCAATTACGGAAGCAGGGATGAAATGCTGCGCGCCGTAAGGCGGATCGCGGCGGACTGCAAAGAGGGAAAGCTGAACGAAGCGGAGATTGACGAGGCGCGCTTTTCTTCCTATCTGGACACATGGGAGCTTCCGGATCCGGATCTTTTGATAAGGACGAGCGGAGAACAGCGGCTGTCCAACTATCTTTTATGGCAGCTTGCCTACAGCGAATTTTATTTTACCGATGTGCCCTGGCCGGATTTTCACAAAAAGGAATTAGAACTTGCCATTGAGGCGTATAATAAACGTGACCGCAGATATGGCGCACTGAAAGAAGAAAAGCAGGAGGAATACCATGTTTAAGACAAGACTGCTGAGCGGGATCGTACTTGTGATCTTAGCGCTGGTGCTGATCATACTGGGAGGTCCGACGCTTCTGGTATCGACGCTTTTGATCTCCGTCGTCGGAATGTTTGAATTGTATCGTGTTTTCGGCGTAGAAAAATCTCCGCTGGCCGCTGCCGGTTATCTGGCCGCCGCAGTTTTTTACGCGGATATGCAGTGGGAATTTTTACCGGAACCGATGCTGCTTGTGATGGGATTTATCATCGTGCTGATGTTTTTATACGTTTTCTCCTATCCGAAATACCGTCCGAAGCAGGTCATGGCTGTTTTCTTCGGACTGTTTTACGTGGCGGTCATGCTGTCTTACATTTACAGAATCCGGACATTGGAGCATGGACTGTATCTGGCGTTTTTGATCTTCCTCTGCTCATGGGGATGCGATACGTGCGCCTACTGTGTCGGAAAGCTGATCGGCAAACATAAAATGTCGCCGAAGCTCAGTCCGAAAAAGTCTGTGGAAGGAGCGGCGGGCGGCGTTGCAGGAGCCGCGCTTTTAACGGCGGTATACTGTCTGGTATTTCGCAGCCGGATGGAGCTTTTGCCGGAGGAAATCGCCATTTTATCCGGAATTGCCGCAATTGCGGGATTGATTTCGATGGTAGGGGATCTGACGGCAAGCGCGATCAAGCGGAATTACCAGATCAAGGATTACGGTCATCTGATCCCGGGACATGGAGGCATTCTGGACCGGTTTGACAGTATGATCATTACGGCGCCGATCATTTATTATCTGGCTTTTTATTTTATGCAATAGCAGAACAGGGAGTCACTTATGAAAAAAATAGCCATTTTAGGATCTACCGGCTCCATCGGAACCCAGACGCTGGAGGTCGTGCAGGCAAATAACGATATCGAAGTAACCGCGCTTTCCTGCGGAAGCAGAATCGACCTTCTGGAGCAGCAGATACGCAGGTTTCGGCCGAAGCTGGCAAGCGTTTGGGAGGAAAAAAAGGCGGCGGAATTAAAAACGCGGATACGTGATCTGAATACAAAGGTTTCTTACGGCATGGAGGGACTGCTGGAGGCAGCGCAGCATCCGGAGGCGGAGCTTCTGGTTACCGCTATCGTCGGGATGCTGGGCATCCGCCCTACCATTGCGGCGATCCGCGCGGGCAAAACCATTGCGCTTGCAAATAAAGAGACGCTGGTTACGGCGGGACATCTCATTATGCCGCTTGCGGCGGAAATGGGCGTGCCGATCCTTCCGGTTGACAGCGAGCATAGCGCTATTTTCCAGTCGTTAAACGGCGAACGGCAGAATGAGATCGAACGGATCCTGCTGACGGCCTCCGGAGGTCCGTTTCGGGGGAAAAAGAGGGAGGAGCTGTCCGACATCCGTCCGGAGGACGCACTAAAGCATCCGAATTGGAGCATGGGGAGAAAGATTACGATCGATTCTTCCACGATGGTCAACAAAGGCTTAGAGGTCATAGAGGCAAAATGGCTGTTCGGGGTAGAACCGGAGCAGATTCAGGTCGTCGTGCATCCGCAGAGCATCCTTCATTCCGCGGTGGAATTTAAAGACGGCGCCGTAATCGCGCAGCTTGGCACTCCGGATATGCGGCTTCCGATCCAGTACGCACTTTATTATCCGAACCGGCGGAGCCGTCTGGGAGAACAACTGGATCTGTTCAAACTGCAGAACCTGACCTTTGAAAAGCCGGATACCGAGACGTTTTCGGGACTGGCGCTGGCATATCAGGCGCTGGAAAAGGGCGGAAATCTTCCGACTGTTTTCAATGCGGCGAACGAACGGGCGGTCGCGCTGTTTCTGGACGGGAAAATTTCCTATCTGCAGATTACAGAAATCATCCGGAACGCCATGGACAACTGCCGCCATATTGCAGCGCCGGACGTGGAAGAAATTCTGGAAACGGAACGGGAAGTTTATGATTTTATAGATAGCAGGTGGTAATATGAGTATTGTAATTGCAATTCTTATTTTTAGTTTTATTGTACTGTTTCATGAATTCGGACATTTTCTGCTGGCAAAATTAAACGGGATTCAGGTCAATGAATTCTGTCTGGGTTTTGGTCCGACGCTGATCGGATTTACCAGAGGCGGTACCAAGTATTCCTTAAAACTTCTGCCGTTTGGCGGAGCCTGTATGATGGAGGGAGAGGACGCCGAATCCCAAGATCCCCACGCCTTTATGAACAAATCCGTATGGGCGCGGATCAGCGTTGTGTTTGCGGGACCGTTTTTCAATTTTATTCTGGCTTTTTTGGGCGCGTTTCTTCTGATGTGCTTTGCCGGCTATGACGAGCCGGTCATCAGCGGCGTCAGCGAAGGCTATGCGGCGGCGGAGGCCGGACTGCAGAAGGGCGACGAGATCATAAAGATAAACAATAAGCGGATCCACTTTTTCCGCGAGGTCAGCGTCTATTCCGCCATGCATGCGGGGGAAACCGTTGAAATTACCTATGAGCGCGGCGGCAAGCGGTATCAGACGACGCTGGTGCCGACGTATGACGAAGAAGATCAGAGATATTATTACGGGGTGCTTGCTTCCGCGAGGACGAAGGGAAATGTTTTGGATAACGCCGTCCATGCCGTTTATGAGGTAAAATACTGGATCGTTACCACGCTTCAGGGATTGCGGATGCTGTTTACGGGCGGCGCTTCGCTGAATGACCTAAGCGGACCGGTCGGTATTGTAAAAGGAATGGGGGACGTCTACGAAGAATCCCTTGCAAACGACGGATATTTTTATGTATTTTTAAATATGCTGAACTGGCTGGTGCTTTTATCCGCCAATCTGGGAATCATGAACCTGCTGCCGCTTCCGGCGCTGGACGGGGGCAGGCTGGTCTTTTTGATCATCGAGGCGATACGCAGAAAACGGGTGGATCCGGAAAAAGAAGGCATGGTTCATCTGGCGGGAATCGTATTGTTAATGCTGCTTATGGTCGTCGTCATGTTTAACGACATTCGGAAACTGTTTATTTAACGGGAGAAGCTATGGAAAGAAAAAAAACAAGGGAAGTAAAGATCGGGAACCGTATCATCGGAGGAAACCATCCGATTTTGATTCAGTCGATGACAAATACCAGAACGGAGCAGGTTTCGGAAACGGTAAAGCAGATTCAAAAACTGACGCAGGCAGGGTGCGAGATCATCCGCTGCGCGGTGCCGACGATGGAAGCGGCAAAAGCGTTGTCCGAGATCAAAAAGCAGATCTCCATTCCGCTGGTAGCGGATATTCATTTTGATTACCGGCTGGCAATCGCCGCGATCGAATACGGCGCGGATAAGATCCGCATCAATCCGGGAAACATCGGAGACACCGAACGGGTAAAGGCGGTCGTAGAGGCGGCAAAAGAACGCGGCGTTCCGATTCGCGTCGGAGTAAACAGCGGTTCTCTGGAAAAAAATCTGGTGGAGAAATACCGCGGGGTTACGGCGGAGGGACTGGCGGAAAGCGCGCTGGACAAGGTGCATTTGATCGAGGATATGGGATATGACAATCTGGTGATCAGCATCAAATCCTCGGATGTGCAGATGTGCGTACGCGCGCACGAACTGATTTCCGACAGGACGGATCATCCGCTGCATGTAGGAATTACAGAAGCGGGGACGTTTCTAAGCGGCAATATCAAATCCGCAGTCGGACTTGGCATCATTTTAAATCAGGGCATCGGCGATACCATCCGCGTTTCCCTGACCGGCGATCCGATCGAGGAGATCCGGTCTGCCAAATTGATCCTGCGTACGCTGGGACTGCGCAAGGGCGGAATCGAGGTCGTATCCTGTCCGACCTGCGGGAGGACGCAGATCGATCTGATCGGACTGGCCAATCAGGTAGAAACGATGGCGGAGGAATTCCCGCTGGATCTAAAGGTAGCCGTTATGGGGTGCGTGGTAAACGGACCGGGGGAAGCCAAAGAAGCGGATCTGGGCATAGCCGGAGGCATCGGCGAGGGACTGCTGATCAAACATGGCGAAATCATCAAAAAAGTACCGGAAAACGAACTGCTTCCGGCGCTGCGGTATGAGTTGGAACACTGGGGTAAAGAATAATATGACAAAAACGTTTCTGGAGGTCTTTCCCACGCTCCGTCTGGAAGAGGGAATGGTCTCGCTGCTCAAGACAACAGAAATTACCAAAATAAGTGCGAATTATGACCACAGTCATATTCGCATTTATTTGCATGCAAAAAGACTGATCGGGAAAAAACAGATCTGGAAATTGGAGCAGGAGATTCAGAACCAGATTTTTGCCCAGAGCGGGGTTTGCGTCCGGATCATTGAAAAATTTACGCTTTCCTCACAGTATACGCCGCAGAATTTAATGGGAGAGTATCGGGAAAGCATTTTGGACGAGCTGAATGCCTACAGCGTTTTGGAATACAACCTGCTGAGGAAAGCTAAGATGGAGTTTGACCGTCCGAACCATTTGGTTCTGACTTTGGAAGAAACCGTAATTGCAAAAAATAAAGCGGAGGAAATCATTTCCTTTTTAGAAAAAGTATTTTGTGAACGGTGCGGAATGGATCTTGCCATTGAAACGGTCTATGTCAAACCGGAGGAAAGCAAATACCGGAAAAATGCACAAACGCAAATTCGACTGGAAGTGCAAAACATTCTGGAACGGGCGCATTTGACGCAAAACGCCGCCGAACCCGTCCTTTCGGAACCTTCGGCAGAAGTGCCGAAACCACAACATCCTGTGGTGGAAAATGAGACAAAATCTACAAATCGTGTAGGCGCAAATTATGCAAAAAATGAGAATAATGACGGAAATATTGCAAAAAAACACTCCAAATATGAGAAAAAAGGCGAATTCCGTCGAAAATTTGAAAAGGACGCCTACAAAAAATCATCGAATCCGGATGTGATCTACGGGCGTGATTTCGAAGAAGAACCGATGGAAATCGATAAAGTAGACGGTCCGATCGGCGAAGTTGTGATACGGGGAAAGATTTTAAATGTCGATACGCGCGAAATCCGAAACGAAAGAACGATCGTCATCGTGATGCTTACGGATTTTACGGATACGATCGTAATCAAAATGTTTACGCCAAACGATGCTCTTCAGGAGCTGCTGCAGGAATTGAAAAAAGGCGCTTTTGTCAAGGTAAAGGGCGTTACCACGATCGATAAGTTCGACAGCGATCTGACCATCGGCTCCGTCAGCGGGATCAAAAAGATCGCGGACTTTACCACGATGCGCATGGATACCAGTCCGGAGAAGCGGGTGGAGCTGCACTGCCACACCAAAATGAGCGACATGGACGGGGTATCGGACGTAAAGGATATCATCAAACGTGCCATGAAATGGGGACACAAAGCGATCGCCATTACGGATCATGGCAACGTTCAGTCATTTCCGGATGCCAACCATGCAGTGCCTCCAGATGCGGATTTTAAGGTTATTTACGGAGTGGAGGCATATCTGGTGGACGACCTGAAAGGGATCGTTACCGACAGCCGCAATCAGTCGCTGGATGACGCATATGTGGTATTTGATCTGGAAACGACCGGCTTTAGTGCGAAAAGCGATCATATCATCGAGATCGGAGCGGTCAAAGTCGTCGGCGGAAAAATTACGGAGCGGTTTTCTACGTTTGTCAATCCGAAGGTTCCGATCCCGTTTCGAATCGAGGAGCTGACCTCCATTCGGGACGATATGGTTTCGGACGCGCCGGTCATCGAAGAAATTCTGCCGCAGTTTCTGGAATTTTGCAAAGACTGCGTAATGGTAGCGCACAACGCGGATTTTGATATCAGCTTCCTTCGGGAAAACTGCGGACGGCAGGGGATCCCCTTTTCGCCTACGGTGGTAGATACGGTGGCGCTGGCGCGTTTTCTGCTGCCGAATCAGAGCCGCTTTAAGCTGGATACGGTTGCAAAGGCGCTGGGGATTTCGTTGGAGCATCATCACAGGGCGGTGGACGACGCCGCCTGTACGGCGGAAATCTTTGTGAAATTTGTGGAAATGCTGCATAGCAGGGAGGTTTTTACGCTGGACGAGGTCAACCGTCTGGGAAGTACGTCGGAAGAAATGATCCGAAAGCTCCCGACGTACCATGCGATCATTCTGGCTGCCTGTGATCAGGGACGGACGAATTTATATCATCTGGTTTCACAGGCGCATTTGAAATATTATCAAAAACGCCCGCGGATCCCAAAGAGCGCATTTTTAAAGTACAGGAACGGTCTTTTGATCGGTTCCGCCTGTGAAGCGGGAGAATTGTACCGCGCCATTTTAAACGATCGGTCGCAGGAGGAAATTTCCCGCATTGTGGAATTTTACGATTATTTAGAGATCCAGCCGCTGGACAACAATGCCTTTTTGCTCCGCGAGGAGGATTCGCCGGTACATACCAAAGAGGATCTGATCAACATCAATAAAAAGATCGTGCAGTTGGGCGAGGATTTCCAAAAGCCGGTCGTCGGAACCTGCGACGTGCATTTTCTGGATCCGGAGGACGAAATCTACCGCCGGATCATTATGGCGGGGTACGGATATAATGACGCGGATCATCAGGCGCCGCTCTATCTGCGTACGACGGAGGAAATGCTGGAGGAATTTTCTTATCTGGGAAGCGAAAAAGCGGAGGAGATCGTCATTACGAATCCCAGCCGGATCGCCGATATGTGCGAGCGGATCTCGCCGGTGCGGCCGGATAAATGTCCGCCGATAATCGAAAATTCGGATCAGATGCTGCGCGACATCTGCTACAAAAAAGCGCATCACATGTACGGGGAGCCGCTTCCGAAGATCGTTCAGGAGAGGCTGGAGAGGGAATTAAACTCCATCATTTCCAACGGGTACGCCGTCATGTACATCATTGCCCAGAAGCTGGTGTGGAAGTCCAACGAGGACGGATATCTGGTCGGTTCGCGAGGCTCCGTCGGAAGCTCCTTCGTCGCAACGATGGCGGGAATTACGGAGGTCAATCCGCTTCATGCGCATTATTTGTGCGAAAACTGCAAATACAGCGATTTTGACTCCGAGCTGGTTCTTTCTTATTCCGGAAGAAGCGGCTGCGATATGCCGGATAAGCTGTGCCCGATCTGCGGAAAGCCGCTGAAAAAAGAAGGCTTTGATATTCCGTTTGAAACGTTTCTGGGTTTCAAAGGAAACAAAGAGCCGGATATCGATCTGAATTTTTCGGGAGAATATCAGAGTAAGGCGCATAAATACACAGAAGTGATCTTTGGGGAGGGACAGACATATAAAGCCGGCACGATCGGCACGCTGGCGGATAAAACGGCGTTTGGATATGTCAAACATTATTTTGAAGATCGCGGCGTACATAAACGAAACTGCGAGATCGACCGGATCGTTCAGGGGTGCGTCGGCGTACGCCGGACGACGGGACAGCATCCGGGAGGAATCGTGGTGCTTCCGATGGGAGAACAGATCGATACGTTTACACCGGTGCAGCATCCGGCAAACGATATGACGGTCGATATTATTACCACGCATTTTGACTATCATTCCATTGACCACAATCTGTTGAAGCTGGATATTCTCGGACACGACGATCCGACCATGATCCGGATGCTTCAGGATCTGACAGGAATCGATCCGACGACGATTCCGCTGGATGATAAATCGGTCATGTCCTTGTTTCAGGACACCTCCGCGCTTGGCATTACGCCGGAGGACATCGGAGGCTGCAAGCTGGGCGCGCTCGGAATTCCGGAATTCGGCACCGATTTTGCTATGGGTATGCTGATGGACACGAAGCCGAAGGAATTTTCGGATCTGATCCGGATCGCCGGACTTTCTCATGGGACGGATGTATGGCTGGGAAATGCGCAGACGCTGATTCAGGAGGGAAAAGCGACCATATCGACGGCAATCTGCACAAGAGACGATATTATGATCTATCTCATCAGCATGGGAATGGACAGCGAGGAATCGTTTACCATTATGGAATCGGTGCGGAAAGGAAAAGGCTTAAAGGAAGAATGGGAAAAAGACATGATCGCGCATGGCGTACCGGACTGGTATATCTGGTCCTGCAAGAAGATCAAGTACATGTTCCCGAAGGCGCATGCCGCCGCTTATGTAATGATGGCGTGGCGGATCGCTTACTGCAAAGTGTTTTATCCGCTTGCTTATTACGCCGCTTATTTTTCCATCCGCGCAACCGGCTTCAATTACGAGCTTATGTGTCAGGGAAGGGAAAAACTGGAGGCATATCTTGCGGATTACCGGAAGCGCAAGGACAGCCTTTCCAAAAGAGAGCAGGACGCCTACAAGGATATGCGTATCGTACAGGAGATGTACGCGCGCGGCTTTGAATTCCTGCCGCTGGATATCTACCGCGCCAAGCCGAACCGTTTTCAGATCATTGACGGGAAGCTGATGCCGTCGCTCAATACGATTGAAGGCTTGGGGGACAATGCAGCCGTTTCCATAGCGGAAGCGGCAAAAGAAGGGACGTTTTTATCCAAAGACGACTTTCGGGAGCGCACCAAAGTATCTAAGACCATTATCGATATGATGAGTGATCTGGAATTATTCGGCGATCTCCCGGAGTCGAATCAGTTGTCGCTGTTTGATTTCGGCGCATAACCGTTTTACGCTTTGCCCGGGTGGAAGGCATGGACTTCGCCCGGGTTGGAAACCGGAAAATAAAACATTTCTTTGGTTTCGTAATTAGTAAAGTAAACATAATAAGAGGTTACGTTGATGTCGGAATAATTGCCTTTGGCAATGATCTGGAATTCGCCGCCGTCGTTTTTGATCCGGCACAGGGCGGAGTCGTCTTTGTCGTAGCGCTGATAATAGATCGTGCTGCCGTATACATTGTAGAGGTCGATGCTGTCTGTCGTAATCGTCGTCGGATTTTTGAATTCCATGCTGGTATGCACCAGCGCGTTGTCCTGATCGACGTCCAGATAATAGGCGTTGCTGTTTCCGGTTACGATCGGCTTGTAGCAGTTGCATTCGTAAGCGGCGGAGGAAGTATCCGTTGCCGTATCGTAGCAGCAGAGGCTTCCGTCCGTCGTGCTGTTATAGTAAAAATACTGTCCAAGCGTACTGCAGGGAAAGATCATCTGATCCAGCAGCTTTTGTTGTCCGGAGCCGTCGATCTTGATTTTGTAAAGCGTCGAGGCGGTAGCCTCCTCATAGTGCAGATAGTAAATATAATTCCCGATCAAAGAGGCGTAAAAGCAGGTTCCGTCGTCAAGCACCGCGGCAGTTCCGCCGGAGCGCGGAATACGGCATAGTCCTCTGGTTCCCCGTACAAAATATGAAAAATCCGAAGATTCATTGGAATAATTGCGGATATAATACACATAGTGGGCGTCGGCATTGATGGAAACCGCAGAATCGTCGCAGAGTTTCTTTAAATTGCTGCCGTCCGGATTCATGGAATACAGCCGTCCGTTATCATCCGGATTGGAGAAAAAGACCGTACCGCCGTTTTCGCAGAACAGGCCGGAATTATAGAGATTGCCCGCGGTATTTCCGTTTACATACCCCTCGTTCAAACGGATGCGGGTTTGAAAATAATGCACCGCAGAGTATGCGGCGATCCCGAAAACCAGCAGGAACAGGAAGATGGGAAGAAGCTTCTTTTTCATAGTTACCTCCTTTTGAAACATTGGAAATTTGTGATGATAGTAACAAAATTATAATATTGATAAAGAGAGGATGCAAGGCGGTCTTGCCAATTTTGCCGGATTGTACTATATTTTTATCAGTAGGATCAGAAAAAAGAAAGGGAAAGTGGTGCCTTCGCTTATGAATGCATCATACAAAAAACACATGAAAGAATTACCGGAATTAAGAGAAGAAATCGACCGTATCGACGATCAGATCGCGGCGCTTTATGAGGAGCGGATGCAGATCGCGGGCGAGGTTGCGGAATATAAAATAAAAAACGGCAAAAAGGTATTTGACCGGGAGCGGGAGCAGAGTAAGCTGCAGAGCCTTTCCCAAAAGGCAAAGTCAGAATTTACAAGGCTGGGACTTCTTGAGCTGTTCAAACAGATCATAGCGATGAGCCGTAAGAAGCAGTATCAGCTTTTATGTGAAAACGGGATCGTAGAGAAGCCGGATTTTCAGGAGGAAGACATCTTTGACACGTCGGGAAAACGGATCGTTTTTCAGGGAGTAGAGGGCGCGTACAGCCAGCAGGCGTTAAAAGAGTTTTTCGGCGAAGACTGCGACAGCTATCATGTGGAAACGTGGAAGGACGCAATGGAGGAGATCAAAAGCGGCAAGGCGGATTTTGCGGTGCTTCCGATCGAAAATTCTTCCGCCGGAGTCATATCGGAAAATTACGATCTGCTGGCGGCATATGACCATTACATTGTAGGAGAGCAGATCTTAAAGGTAAATCATGCACTTTTGGGACTTCCGGACGCCAGACTGGAGCAGATCCGCTGCGTCTACTCGCATCCGCAGGCGCTCATGCAGTGCGGAGCGTATCTCGAGGAGCATCGGGACTGGAAACGGATCAGCCTGAAAAATACGGCGGTTGCGGCAAAGAAAATACGGGAAGAGGGGGACGTTTCCCAAGCAGCGATCGCCAGCGGGATTACCGCGGATATTTACGGCTTGAAGGTGCTTGCCGGCGCCATCCAGAACAATCAGAACAATTCCACGCGGTTTATCATTGTAACCGGCAAAAGGGTGTACAGTCCGAAAGCGGAAAAGATCAGTATCTGCTTTGAGCTGCCGCATAAGAGCGGTTCGCTGCATCGGGCGCTTTCCCATTTTATCTACAATAACCTGAACATGACCAATATCCAGTCGCGGACGATCCCCGGAAAAAACTGGGAATATCGTTTCTTTATTGATTTTGAGGGGACGTTTAGCAGCACCTCCGTACAAAACGCGCTCATGGGACTTCGGGAAGAAACGGAATCCCTGCGTATTTTAGGAACGTATTAAAAAATATAAAGGAGTAAAACTATGGCATCACATGTGTTTGCGGCGATTTACATCGGTTCTTACGAAGTAAGCATGAAAGTGTTTGAATTGTCTGTGAAAAAGAGAATTCATGAAATTGATTATATCCGTTACCGTTTGGATCTGGGAAGGGACGTCTATCAGACCGGAACTATGGGATATGAGACGGTCAACAGTCTTTGCGATATTCTTTCCAGTTTTTCCCACATCATGTCGGGTTACTGCGTGGAGGCGTACGAGGTTTATACGTCTGCGGTTTTCCGCGACTCTGCGAACGGACTGTTTGTTGTAAACCAGATTCTCCTTCGTACGGGATTTTCGGTAAAAGTCATCAGCAATTCGGAGTATCGCTTTTTAAGCTATAAATCTGTTGCGGGCAGGATGCCGTTTGAAAAAATGATCGAAACCTCCGCGGCGGTGGTGGACGTAGGAGGCTCCGGAATCCAGATCACGCTGTTTCGGGAGGGAAGCCTGATCACCACGCAGCATATGGATATCGGTACGGTGCGTCTGCGCGAATTGCTGCACGCGGACGGACAGTCGCTGAAGCTGTACGAAATGGAAATTCAGGAGTATATCCACAAGAAGCTGGAGGTGTTTTATTCCCTGTATTCCGGAACGCGCGTCAATTATGTCATCATCATGAGCGATTACTGTGAAGCGCTTATGAAAAGCATGGAGAAAAAAGAAGAAGAAAATGTGGTAAAAGCGGACAAATTTATCCGGTACGTGGAAAAACTCCAGAAAAAGACCGTAGAGGAAATCTCGCACGAACTGAATCTTTCCAATGACAACGATCCGCTCATCATTCCATCCATTCTGCTGTTCCGCTCGTTGGTGCAGATCCTCGACGCGGATAAAGTATGGGCGCCGGGCGTGAATATCAACGACGGAATCGCCTATGATTATGCATGGAGAAACCAACTGATCAAAGGAACGCACGATTTTGAAGCGGACATCATTTCCACCGCGCAGAATCTTTCCAAACGGTTTCATTGTTTTTCGCCGCATATTGAGGCATTATCCAAGCTGTCCGCCAAAATCTTTGATACAATGAAAAAAATACATGGTCTTAATAAACGCCACCGGCTGCTTTTGGAGGTTGCGACCATCCTCCATGACTGCGGCAAATATGTCAGCATCGCAAACAGCGCGCGGTGTACCTATGAGATCATCATGGCTTCGGAAATTATGGGACTTTCCCATCTGGAACGGGAAATCGTAGCGATGACGGTATTGTATCATACGATCCCGCTGGTGGATTACGAAGAATTGTCCGACCGCATCGATCAGGACAGTTATCTGGTCATTGCAAAGCTCTCTGCGATCCTGTGCGTAGCAAACGCGCTGGATCAGAGCCATCGGCAGAAATTTCAGGATATCCGCATTTCTCTGAAAGGGAAGGAACTGATCATTACGGTAGAATCTCTGGAGGATATTTCACTGGAGCAGGCGCTTTTTGAAGCAAAAACCTCCTATTTTGAAAACGTCTTCAGTAAAAAACCTGTTCTAAAAGAAAAACGCGTCTACAGTTACCATTAAAACGGCGGAGGGAGGACATTGAATGGAAACGAAAATCAACTATGAAGCTCCGGAATACTATGAAAATCGGGAACTGAGCTGGCTCAAATTTGACAGCCGCGTACTCAGCGAAGCAAAAGACAAAAGCATTCCGCTTTTGGAGCGGTTAAAATTTATCAGCATTACCTCGTCCAATCTGGATGAATTCTTTATGGTGCGGGTTGCATCCTTAAAAGATATGGTTCATGCCAATTATAAAAAAAGGGACATCGCGGGCATGACGGCATCGGAGCAGCTTGCGGCGGTCAATCAGGCCACGCGCGGTCTGGTAGAGGCGCAGTACAACACCTATATGCGTTCGCTGATCCCGCTTCTGAAAAAAGAAGGCATCTGTATTTTGGATGCCCATGAAGATCTGACGGAGGAACAGGCGCAATTCGCGGACCGCTATTTTATGGAGAGCGTTTATCCAGTGCTGACGCCGATGGCGGTAGACGCCTCCCGTCCGTTTCCGCTGATACGGAATAAAACGCTGAATATCGCGGCGCTGCTTGCCAATAAAAAATCCAAAAACAAAGAGACGGTTTTTGCTACGGTTCAGGTGCCGAGCGTGCTGTCCCGTCTGGTACGGATCCCGTCAAACAAGGGAAATATCACGTTTATTCTGCTAGAGCAGATCATAGAACGCAATATTGAGCATCTGTTTTCCAACTATAAAGTCCTGTGCGCCTATCCGTACCGCATTATGAGAAATGCAGACCTGACCATTGACGAAGACGAAACGCCGGATCTGCTCAAAGAAATTCAAAACAAACTGAAAATGCGCCAGTGGGGAGAGGTCATCCGTCTGGAAGTAGAAGAGAAGATGGACAAAAAGCTGCTGCGTTTTCTTCGGACGGAATTAAAAGTAGCGGAAGAAGATATTTTCCATATAGCCGGCCCGATCGATCTGACGTTCCTCATGAAAATGTACGGAATCGACGGCTGCGACGAACTGCGCAATACGCCGTATACGCCGAAGGCGGTGCCGGAGATCGGACAGGGAGAAAATATTTTCGAGGCGATCCGCAAAGGCGATATTTTCCTGCATCATCCGTATGAAACCTTTGATCCGGTAGTGGACTTTATCCGTCAGGCATCTGTGGATCCGGACGTACTGGCAATCAAACAGACGCTTTACCGCGTCAGCGGCAACTCGCCGATCATCAGCTCTTTGGCGCAGGCGGCGGAGAACGGAAAGCAGGTTACGGTTCTGGTAGAGTTAAAGGCGCGGTTTGACGAGGAGCACAATATCGTCTGGGCAAAGAAATTAGAGCAGGCGGGCTGCCATGTCATATACGGACTGGTCGGCCTAAAGACGCACAGCAAGATCGCGCTGGTCGTACGCAGGGAAGAAGAAGGAATCCGCCGGTACGTGCATCTGGGCACAGGAAATTACAACGACTCTACGGCAAAGCTCTATACGGACTGCGGGATCTTTACCTGCAAGGAGGCGATCGGAGAGGATGCGACCGCAGTCTTTAATATGCTGTCCGGCTATTCGGAGCCGCGCTCATGGAATGAACTGGTGCTTGCCCCGTACTGGCTGAGGGATAAATTCCTCGGACTGATCCGGCGTGAAATGCGTTATGCAAAAGAGGGAAAGGAAGCGCACATCATTGCAAAGATGAACTCCCTCTGCGACAGAGAGATCATCGCCGCTTTGTATGAGGCCTCCGCAAACGGAGTCAAGATCGATCTCATCGTGCGCGGGATCTGCTGCCTGAAGGTCGGCATTCCAAAAGTCAGCGAAAACATTACTGTACGCTCCATAGTCGGCAATTTTCTGGAGCACAGCCGGATCTTTTATTTTACCAACGGCGGAGATCCGGAAATCTACATGGGAAGCGCGGACTGGATGCCGAGAAATCTGGATCGCCGCGTAGAGATCATATTCCCGCTTCTGGATGAAACTTTAAAAGAAAAGGCGCTCCACATTTTGGAAACGGAGCTGGCGGATAATGTAAAAGCGCGTATTCTGGGCGCGGACGGAAATTATGAAAAAATTGACAAACGCGGAAAAACGCTGGTCAATTCGCAGGAATTATTCTGCAGGGAAGCGGAAGAGGCGCTTCCGAAGCCAAGCGGGATTTCTCGGGAACGCTGTTTTATTCCGGAGGAGCAGCATGGAAAATAAACCGCTTGACAAACCGGTTATGGAATGTTATTTTTATACACGTTGATTTGGTTAAAACAAAGAAGGGAGTAACAAAATGAAGAAACTGAAAACAACTGCAATTTTATTTATCTGCACACTGGTAATCGGAATGCTGAGCGGCTGCGGCAATTCTTTCGATGCGAGCGCATATCTGAAAGCACTGCTGGACAATTCCTACAAGAATGATTCCACAGAATTTGTAGCGCAGAAGATTGGCACGAAGGAAGAAGCGGAGGAGCTGTATCAACAGGGGATTGACGCGGAATTATCGGCGGCGACTTCCGATGTAACGCTTTCCGACGAACTGCTTGCCGGATTTGAGGAGACGTTCCAGAATATCTTCCAGAAGGTAAAGTATACGGTTAAAGATGCAAAGAAGCAGTCGGACGGTTCCTACGTGGTAACGGTTGAATACGAACAATTAGAGATTTTTGCAGCCGTAATGGAAAATTATCAGGCGGAAGTAGAGCAGTGGAGCGCACAGATGACGGAGGATGTTAAGAACGGACAGGCGGTACCGTCTGACGAGGAAATCTATGAAGAGCTTTACAAGATCTTAAAAGCGGATTTAGACAGCGCGCTTGAAAATCCGTCGTATGCCGAGAAGGCGACGACAACGGTTACGATCGAACTGAACGATAACACGTACACTCCGAAGGAGGCAGATCTGATCAAACTGGAATCGCTGTTTATCGATATTGATTCGATGAACTAAAACGAAAGCCATTACTGATTGTCAGGCGTTAAAAAAACGCTTGACAATCTTTTTTTTCTATGTTAGATTTTAATAGTTGTTAGAAAACAAGTAGAGTATCCACTCTCACCTAAGCGCAATCGGGCGACTTAGCGTTTATATTTCCAACCTGTTTTTTGTGTTAGAGATGTTAGTGGATAGTCTGCCTATCCACTATTTTTTATGGAGGTGTAAGACCATTAGCGAATTAATGATTAATGAACAGATCAGGGATCGAGAGGTTCGTCTGATCGGAACGGATGGAGAGCAGCTTGGAATTGTTTCCGCAAAAGAGGCGCAGAAAATAGCGGACGAAGCAGGACTGGATCTGGTAAAGATCGCCCCGAATGCCAAACCGCCGGTGTGCAAGGTAATCGATTACGGCAAATACCGTTATGAAATGGCGCGAAAGGAAAAGGACGCCAAAAAGAAGCAGAAGACCGTTGAGTTGAAAGAAATCCGTTTGTCGCCGAATATCGAAGCGAACGATCTGAATACCAAGAGGAACGCTGCCAGAAAGTTTCTGACAAAAGGAAACAAAGTAAAGATTACCCTTCGTTTCCGCGGACGCGAAATGGCGCACATGAATAACAGCAAACATATTCTGGACGACTTCGCAGAGAATCTTTCGGACATCGCAATAGTGGAGAAAGCGCCAAAGGTCGAAGGCAGGAGTATCGGCATGGTGCTGGCAGAAAAAAGATAACAGTTTAAGGAGGAATACAACAATGCCAAAAATGAAAACCAGCAGAGCGGCGGCAAAACGCTTCAAAGTGACAGGAACCGGAAAGTTAAAGAGAAATAAAGCGTATAAGAGACATATCTTAACGAAGAAGTCGGCAAAGACCAAACGCAACCTTAGAAAAGCGACTACGGTTGATGCAACGAACGTTAAGAATATGAAGAAGATTTTACCGTATTTGTAAAGAAGAGTAGGAGGAAACAGATCATGGCAAGAGTAAAAGGCGGAGTAGGCGCAAAAAAAAGACATAACAGAGTTTTAAAATTAGCAAAAGGTTACAGAGGCGCCCGTTCCAAACAATATCGGGTAGCAAAACAGTCTGTCATGAGAGCCTTAACCAGTTCTTATGCGGGCAGAAAAGAGAGAAAGAGACAGTTCCGTCAGCTTTGGATCGCGCGTATCAACGCGGCGGCAAGATTAAACGGACTTTCCTACAGCCAGTTTATGCATGGCTTAAAGTTAGCGGGAGCAGACTTAAACCGTAAAGTACTGGCTGATATGGCAGTAACGGATGCGGCAGGTTTTGCAAAGCTGGCAGAGCTTGCAAAAGGCAGCTTAAACTAAATTCGGCTAAAAATCAGTTCAAAGAACCCCGTCGGTTGCGGTCAGACGCAGCCGGACGGGGTTTTTGTCATTTTCCGGAATTCTTTCGGAGACATTCCCTTTTTCTTATGAAACGTTTTGGAAAAATACAGGCTGTTGTCAAAGCCGATGGAATTGGCAATCGCCATAATGGACAGATCCGAATGCTCCAGCAGATAGCAGGACTGCTTGATGCGCAGATTGGTCAGGTATTCTTTGGGAGAAACGCCCAGTACCGTCTGAAACGAGCGGAACAGGTGGCTTCTGCTCAAACCGACGTAGGAGGCGATATCTTCTACGGTAATCGGGTACGAATAGTTCGAGGAGATATATTCGATCCCCTTCTGGACGTAGCTGTTGACCGTATTGTGGGCGTCGCTTTTTTTATCCGCGCTGTGCATAAACAAAGAAAGCATGGTATACAGGCGGCCGGTCATAGCAACGGCGTGTTCGAATTCATTCCCTCTGGCGTCGTAGATATGCAGAAGCTGCCGCTTGATCTCCTCTCCGCAGGGCGTATTTTGGATATAAGGTTTTTCCCGCGAAAAATCGGTTGCCTGTAAAATAATGGCGGCGTCGCTGCCGGTAAAACCAACCCATGCGTATTCCCAGGGATCGGCGGAATCCGCCAGATAAGACGCCTCGGTGTTCGGATAGACCAAAAAGCAGTCGCCGGCTCTCAGCGTATGCGTCCTTCCGCCGGTGGTATAGAGTCCGCTGCCGGAAATAATGTAATGGATCAGGTAGTGGTCGCGGATGCCCGGTCCCCACTGGTAAAGCGGATCGCATTTCTGATAGCCGACATTGTAGACCGAAAGGGATACCAGCTCTTTTTCCGTCACTTTATAGGAATTTTTATAATGCGCCTCCATCTTTGTCCTCCCATCCCGAATCTGCTTCCATTATACGTGTTTTCCAAAATGAATGCAACATTTTTACATATTTCTCAAACATTTATCGCTATACAAAAAACAGGCGTTGCGATACAATAAGCATATCAGATAAAACGTAAAAGGAGATGGTTATTATGGCTATTTTAGTTACCGGAGGGGCAGGTTACATCGGAAGTCATACCTGTGTAGAATTGTTGGATGCAGGATATGAGGTTGTTGTATTGGACAATCTTGTAAATTCTTCGGAGAAGTCGCTGGAGCGTGTGAAGGCGCTGACCGGAAAAGAAGTAACGTTCTACAAAGGCGATATTCTGGACAGAACGATTTTAAATGAAATTTTTGCAAAAGAAAAGATCGATAGCTGCATTCATTTTGCAGGCTTAAAAGCGGTCGGCGAATCGGTAGCAAAACCCTGGGAATACTACAACAACAATATTGCGGGTACGCTTACGCTGGTAGACGTGATGCGGCAGAACAACTGCAAAAATATCATTTTTTCCTCATCAGCAACCGTATACGGCGATCCGGCGCAGATCCCGATTACGGAGGAGTGTCCGAAAGGACAGTGTACCAATCCGTATGGATGGACGAAATCCATGCTGGAGCAGATTTTGATGGATATTCAGAAGGCGGACAACGAGTGGAACGTCATCCTGCTTCGTTACTTTAACCCGATCGGCGCGCACCAGAGCGGTACGATGGGAGAGAACCCGAACGGAATCCCGAACAACCTGATGCCGTATATCACGCAGGTTGCCGTTGGCAAGTTAAAAGAGCTGGGAGTCTTCGGCGACGACTATGATACTCCGGACGGAACCGGCGTGCGCGATTACATCCATGTAGTAGATCTTGCCATCGGTCATGTAAAGGCATTAAAGAAAATCGAAGAAAAAGCGGGACTTTGCATTTACAATCTGGGAACCGGACATGGCTACAGCGTGCTGGATATCGTCAAAAACTTCGAAGAAGCGAACGACATTAAAATCCCGTATACCATTAAGCCGAGAAGACCGGGCGACATCGCAACCTGCTACTGTGATCCGAGCAAGGCAAAGGCGGAGCTTGGCTGGGAAGCCAAATTCGGTATCAAGGAGATGTGCGCGGATTCGTGGAGATGGCAGAAGAACAACCCGAACGGTTACGACGACTGATAAAAAAATTTAACTGGAAAAATTTAACTAGAAAAATTTTACTGGAAAAATGTAACTTGAATTTAACGTTGAAATCATGCGCATATTAAAGTATAATAAAAGCGTCTACAAAAGAAAAACATTTACCAAAGAGAAATGATGGCCTGGAATGTTCGACAATCCTGCTATTTAGAACCTACATTTATTTTTCATGGGATTCCTATATGACTTACCGGATGTCAGGCCGCCTCGTATCAGCGGAAGGCAGAAAGCAAGCTGCGGTCGCCCACCTGGCTTAGGCTAGGAGTCTAAATTTCAGGAACCGGCATTTTGGGTTTACAAAAGAGAAATGAACAAACGCACAAAAGAGCCGTAAGGCATAAGCTGCAAAAGAGAAAAGAAGCTGCTTTTTTAAAGAGCAGCTTCTTTTTCACGTCATAGGAAATATATTGCAGGAGAAAGGAGTTTTATGAGCGGGACAAAGAAGATCAAACGATATAAGATCGCAATCTGTTCGCTGCTTTTTTTGTGCG
>CANQCX010000005.1 GCA_947591115.1 uncultured Lachnospiraceae bacterium
AAACGCGGATGTTTCCTATCATGTTTTCTACCATATTTTCATAATATATGTTATGATATTCCATAACAAAAACAAAAATCGAGGTAACGCATCTATGAAATCTTTGTTTCGGGATTTTTCCCGCCGGAAAAGACAACTAACCGCCGTCATCTGCTGCTTTGCAGTAACGCTTTTAACTCTAAGCGGCTGCGCGGCGGAGCCTGATCCAAAATACAGTGAAGCAGTTGAGGCCAGCGAAACGGATGAGCTTGATTTTGATGCGTTTCTGGAACAGATTTTCCGCGAGGAGGTAACCTCTAATACCCTCAATCTGCATTATACTTTGGAGGATCCGTCCTCCTGCGGCATTGAAGACTATCCGGTTACTTTCGGCGATCTATCCAAAACAGCGCGGGAGCAAACCAAATCCAAGCTGAAAGCCACAAAAAAGGAGCTGAATTCCTTTTCCTATCAGAAGCTGTCCCCGCGGCAGCAGCTTTGTTTTGATCTGCTATCCGGTTATCTGGATGAACAGATCGCGCTTGCGGACTATGAATTCTATCAGGAGATCCTTACGCCGAACAACGGCATCCAGTCGCAGCTTCCGGTGCTGCTCGCGGAATACCGGTTTCGCAATAAACAGGATGTTGAAGATTATCTGTCCCTGATCTCCCAGATCGATACCTATTACGGCCAGATTATGGACTGGGAAAAAGAAAAAGCGGATAACGGCTTTTTTATGTCTGACGACCTCTGTATGAAGGTCATTGACGGATGCGAAAGTTTTATTAAAAATCCCTCCGACAATTTTCTGCTCCATACTTTTGACAACAAGATTACCTCGGTCGAGGGACTGACGGAGGAAGAAATCGCTTCTTATATAGAAGAAAACCGCTCGATTGTCTTAAAAGAGGTAATTCCGGCTTACCAGACCATGATCTCCCAGCTTACCGCTCTGCTGGGTTCCGGAAAAAACAATCTGGGAATCTGTCATTTTAAGAATGGGGCGGACTACTATGAACAGTTGGTGCAGTCGGAAGTGGGATGCGACGATACGATCGAAGAAATTGATTCCGCTATTTCGGATATGCGTTCGCAGGATCTGCTCGCCTGTGAAGAAATCCTTCAGAAAAATCCCAAAGTCTGGGAAGACGCGGAGGACGACGCGGAATGGAATTTTACGGATGAAACACAGATGCTGGATCGTCTGCAGACCGCGATGCTTTCTGATTTTCCGGCTCCTGTAGATACCTCCTATGAAATCAGCTATGTCGATGAGTCGCTTCAGGCTTCGCTGGCTCCGGCATTTTATATTACCGCGCCGATCGACCATTATGAAAACAACGCCATTTACGTCAATCCGGCTGACAACCAGACGGATATTTATTATTTTACTACTCTGGCACATGAGGGATTTCCGGGACATTTGTATCAGACGGTCATGTCTTACCATTACGGAATGGAGCCTGTCCGCATGATTTTGGATTATTCGGGATATGTCGAGGGCTGGGCGACCTATGTGGAAATGATGTCCTTCTACTATGCGGGACTGGATGAGGATGCCGCCGCTATCCTGCAGCACAACCAGTCCGCAACCCTAAGTCTTTATGCGTCTTCCGATATCGGCATTCACTATTACGGATGGGATGAGGATGATATGTACCGTTTCTGGAGCAATTACGGCATTACCGATAAAGATACCATTAAAGAAATTACCGAGCTGGTTCTTTCCGAACCCGGCAATTACCTGAAATATTATGTCGGCTATCTGCAGTTCGTAAAGCTCCGTCAGCAAATGCAGGAGGCTTACGGAAAGGACTTCTCCCTTTGCGCTTTCCATGAAGCGCTGCTCAAGATCGGTCCGGCTCCTTTTCCTATCGTGGAAAAGTATTTTGACCAGTATTATTCGCTGCCCCAGACCTGATCTACAAGATTTTGACATGCTTCCAGCGAAAATTCCGCATCCTGACGAAGAATCTGATTCTGTCCGGCTAATGCGCTGGTATAGTCGGACAGAAAATACGTGGTAAAATCATTATGGTCTCCGATATGGCACACCAGAGGGATCGCGTCATATTCCAAAACCGCCGCTTTACCGTTTTCGTCATATCCGACGGTCACATCCGCCATTCCTCCGACCATGCGGTTGGTTACACCGCTTCCGGTACTGGATGTGCCGTTTACAAAATTGCCCAGCGAATAATACACCAGCATACGGTGTCCTTCTTCGTCGCTAACCCATTCCACCGGCTCGATTACATGCGGATGGGTACCGATTACCAGATCTACCCCGCTTTCCAAAAAAATCTGCGTCCATTTCTTTTGCTGCGCATCGGTTCCCAGTTCATATTCGGTTCCCCAATGCGGGCATACTATGGTAAAATCCGCCTGCTGCTCTGCAAGCGCAATATCTTTCCGAACTTTTTCTTCTTTCAGATAATTGACAAGATACGGCATCCCCGACGGCGTTTCAATTCCATTTGTTCCGTATGTATAATTCAGCACCGCGATCCGGATTCCGTCTTTTTCATAGACATAAATATTGGAATCCTGCGCCTGCTGGCTTGCATTGATTCCCAGATACGCGATCTGCGGGTAATGCGTATCCCAAAATTCCATGCAGTTCTGCACCCCGTCTTTTCCTTTGTCCAGCGTATGGTTTGTCCCATGAAGAATGACGTCAAAACCGGTTTTTACCTCCGCATCTCCCAGTTCATACGGCGAATTAAAACATGGATATCCGGAAAGTCCCAGCTCGGCTCCTCCTAAAATCGTTTCCTGATTGACGATCGCCAGATCCGCCGAAGCGATTTTATCTCCTACATGCGTGAATAAATGATCAAAACAATAGCTTCCGTCCTCCTGAAGACCGGATTCCACCACCCGATCATGCATAAGCATATCGCCGACCATAATGATCTCTACGGTCGGTTCCTCCTCCTCCGACGGCATTTCCGTAACCGGAGCCGATACCTCCGGCTGTTCCATTACCGTAGGCTGCGCCTCCTGAATTTCCGTAAAATTGATTGTAAAAACCAAGAAAAAAAATGACAGTCCCCCAAATGCTGCTTTTTTTATCCAACGGTTTCTCATGCCTGCAGACTCCTATCTACTCCGTAAAACAAACTTATACATGAAGCTGCTGATAAATATCACGCCTGCTTACTCCGCGATCCGCCGCTACAAGCTTCATTGCTTCTTTATGTCCGACTCCCTGCTGTTCATAAAGAGCCATATGTTCTTCAATACTAAGCGTTTCCCAGCTTTTCTGCTGTTCTTTTTTTATTTCCTCCGGATCCCTTCCGCAAATGACAAGCACATATTCCCCTCTCGGTTCATGCTCTTTATAATAAGAAAGAAGTCCCTGCAGCGTCGTCCGGACATTTTCTTCGTATTTTTTGGTCAACTCCCGACAAACGGTCAATTCCCGATCTCCGAGAACCTGATAAAGCTCCTCCGCTGTTTTTACCAGATGATGCGGAGCCTCATAGAGAACCATCGTCCGCGTTTCCCGCTTCATCTCTTCCAGCACCGCCGCCCGCTCTTTTTTGTCCCGCGGCAGAAACGCTTCAAATGCGAATCTGCGCGTCGGTCTTCCCGACATGGTAAGCGCGGTAATACATGCGGACGCTCCGGGAAGCGAAGTGACGGGAATCCCTTCATCCAGACAAATCCGTACCAGCTCTTCGCCCGGATCGGATATCCCCGGCGTTCCCGCATCTGTGATCAAAGCAATATTTTTGCCCTCTTTTAGTTTTGCCGCAAGCTGATGCGCCTTTTCGATCTTATTGTACTCATGGTAGCTGGTCAACGGCGTCTGAATGCCAAAGTGATTGAAAAGCCGGATGGAATTTCTGGTATCTTCCGCAGCAACCAGATCCGCCTCTTTTAATATGCGCAGCACGCGGAGCGTGATATCTTCCAGATTTCCGATCGGAGTTGCGCATAAATATAACGTTCCCGTCATAATGTTCTCCTAATTTTCTCAATAGCCGTATAGATCATAAATCTCATCCGTATAGACGCCCTGCTCCCGATATACGATCAGCGGTTTTTCCACCGTCATACGCGGACGGCCGCCGCGCATCCCTTCGAGCAATACCATATTCGGTTCTTTGTCCACAAACGGATATACCAGCCGCATACGCTTCGGTTCGATCCGGTAGGCGCTCATTTTTCCGAGAATTTCCGCCAGACGGAACGGCCGGTGTACCATGTAAAAACGCCCCTGCGGTTTTAGAACCTTCGCGCTTTCCCGCAAAACGTCCTCCAGATCACATAGTATCTCATGACGCGCCATCGCTTTGGCATCATCCGGATTGACCAGTCCATGCCGGTCGATCATATACGGAGGATTGGTTGTAATGACGTCAAAAGACGAGGCTCCAAAAATTTCGGAAGCCTGCTTTAGATCTCCGGTTACGATTGTAATCTTTTCCTCCAGACGGTTGTATGCAACGCTTCTGCGCGCCATATCCGCACTCTCCGGCTGGATTTCCAGTCCGGTAAAGTGCGCGCCCTTTGTCTTTGCCTCTAATAAAATAGGAATGATTCCTGTTCCCGTCCCCAGATCCAGTACGGTTTCCCCTTCTTTTACGCGGGAAAATCCGGACAGCAGCACCGCGTCCATTCCAAAGCAGAACCGCTCTTTATCCTGTATGATCTTGTAGCCGTTGCGGTTCAGCTCATCAAAACGTTCCCCTTCATGAATCCATATCCGCTCTTTCGCTTCGCTGGTTCCTGTGGTTTTGGTGGTTTTGTTCTCTACGGTTTCCTTTTCGTTCAAAATTGCGTTTTCCTTTTCCGTCATAATTCCGCCGGCTTCTTTCCCTGCGTACCGGTTTTTCATTTTCCGTATTTTTGTCTTTTTCGCGGGCATCCGCCTGTTTCGATGCTTCCGGAGCATCCTCCAGACCTTCTAATTCTTTTAACTCCTCTGCGGTAACCTTAACGTCCTTCCGTTTACGCGGATAAAAACGAAGCTCGTCCACCGGATATTCGTGCAGCTCCTTCTCCTCGCCGTTATCCACGACTACCTTTACAATCTGGCGCAGTACGCTGACGCCCGTTACTTCTCCTTTTTCGCCCTCCGGCGTTGTAACGGTATCGCCGACGGACGGCAGACGGCCGTTCAGATATTCATAAGTCTCCTGCTCGTTTTTCAGGCAGCACATCAGCCTTCCGCACACCCCTGAAATTTTTGTCGGATTCAAAGACAGATTCTGCTCCTTTGCCATTTTGATGGATACCGGCGCAAAATCGGAAAGGAACGTTTTACAGCACAGCTCCCTTCCGCAGATCCCGACTCCGCCGATCATCTTCGTTTCATCCCGTACTCCGATCTGGCGCAGCTCGATTCTTGTGCGGAAAACTGCGGCAAGGTCTTTTACCAGCTCCCGAAAATCGATTCTTCCGTCGGCGGTAAAATAAAACAGCAGCTTATTGCTGTCAAACGTATATTCCGCCCCTACCAGCTTCATTTCCAGATTATGCTTTTGGATCTTATCTTTACATATGGAAAACGCCTCTTTTTCCCTTTCCCGATTGCGGCGTACGATCCGCTCATCCTCGTCCGTCGCAATCCGGATAACCGCTTTCAGCGGCTGCACGACTTTATCGTCCTCTATTTCTTTGGGCGGAATCAGAACCGTTCCCATTTCCACGCCTCTTGCCGTTTCGACAATGACATGCATTCCCGTTTCGAGTTCATAATCCACAGGATCAAAGTAATAGATTTTTCCTGCATTGTAAAAACGAATCCCTGTTATTTTTGTCATAGTTAATTCTCCTTTATCGTCAGCAGCAGCAGTTCCATGACCAATTCAAAATTGACATTGGCATTGACTCTGATCCGAGCTTTTGCGAGCGCCTCTAAAATCGTCTCGATGCCCTGATAGGACCGCCTTGCCGCCTGCTTTTTTATATCATAAACCTCGTCTTTAAATACCAGTCCGTTTACGTCTCCCGTTGCCTTCATGTACAAAACGTCCCGAAACCAGATCATCATAAGGTCAAAGTAATCCTCTACCTTCAGCTTATAGGTTTCGATCTGCTTTACGGCAGCAGTCATTTCATACAGATCAATATCCTCCAGCCGCTTCATAAGCTGAATAACGGCTGCCTTTAACTCGTTAAAATCTTCCGAAGACGCCAGTTGGATCGCTTTTCCGACATTTCCCTGAGCAAAAGCCGTACACACATCCGCCTGATAATCCGGTATCTGATAACGGGACATCAGATAAGAACGGATCGTTTCACTTTTGACGGCCTTTAAATTTAACTGGATGCAGCGGGAACGGATAGTTGGCAGAAAACGGTCTGCATTCGTCGTCAAGAGTAAGATCACGCCATAGACCGGCGGCTCTTCAATGGTCTTCAACAATGCGTTCTGCGCCTGCGGATTCATTTTTTCCGCCTCATCGACAATATATATCTTGTACCTGCTGCTATACGGTTTGATCACGATGTCGTTATTTAACTGCGTACGGATGTCGTCTACGGAAATCGTATTCGGCTTCTCATGGGAAACATAAATGATATCCGGCTGATTGCGGGACATTGCCTGTTTACAGGAACGGCATTCCATACACCCTTCATTGTTTCCCGCCTCGCATTGGAGCGCCATTGCAAACGCTTCCGCTAGCATCATCTTTCCGGCCTCTTTCTCTCCGTTAAAAATATACGCATGGGAAACCTTATCCATCGCTATCGCATTCTTCAAATGTGCAATAATCTGTTCGTGTCCAATGATTTCCCCAAATCCTGACATATCTTTCCCCCTTTTTTCCAAATCCATTCTTTTATGTAAAAATGTCCAGCAGTAATCCTTCGATTTCGCCTATTTTGCTCAAGATCGCGAGATGGTCTTTTTCGTCGGCTACCAGTTCGCTTGCCAGTTCATCCAGATTGCTGTCGATCAGGCGGATGATCCCGTAAACCCTATGGCGGCCCTTCCGATCCAGAAAGTTTTCTCTGGAAAACTTATGGGAACGGTATACGATCTCATTGAGCAGGTCCTTGATCAGGCCGCGGTATCTTTTCATATCGCGGATATCCATATGCTCGGCGATCCGGTTTCCCTGAAAGGTAATATCGTTCAGCAGCGAATCCACCTTTGCCTGAAGATCTGCATCCGTAATCGCGCTCGCCAGCGTAAATTTAAACGAGCCGTCCCCCTCGGTGGTCTTTGCCGCATCTGGGATCTGCGTCACGCGGTTAATATCATTTACCTTCATATCCATAAGCTTCCACCCCCTTATCTCATGCTTTGAATATACTCTGCGGCCTCTGCCGCCGTTTTCTCCAGTTCTTCATTTACAAATCGGCGGCTGATTCCCGCCTGTTTGAGCTTTTCCTCGGAAAAATCCTGCGCATCCGCCAAAAACCGGCGGCACAGCTCTTCGTACCCCGGCTGCTTCTGACGCTTCTCCCGCGCAATCGCACGCATCAGCCGCTCTCCATCCTCTACTTCAATATAAATCGGTATCACGCAATCCTCTCCGTAGTAATCTCGGATTTTTTGATAGGTTTCCAGCGTCCCGATCAGAAGGTAGCTGTTTTTCTCCAGTTGGATCTGTCCGTCCTCCGCAGTAAAATATTTCCAAACTCCGTATACGGTATGGTATTCACGCTGCTCAATGATGCGGCCTTCCTCCTCCAGCCGCTTTGCCTCTTCCTTGCTGCAGAAAAAATACTCCCGTCCGTTTTCCTCGCCCTCCCGAATGGGGCGGGTGGTATACGGAACCACTTTTTTCAGGGAAAGCTCCTTCCGCTCACAAAGCTTCCGGTAAACGGAATCTTTTCCGGTCGCGCTTTTCCCCATAATGCAAAATATTTTTCCCATGCACCCTTCTTTCTTCGTCCGCTTTTGACCGATTGCAAAATAAGTATAATATAGTCAGGAAAAATTGACAACTTCTATCCCGCCCTTCGGCGATAATCCATAAATTTCAAGCTCCATGTCCTTACACTTTGCCATTTCCGAAAGAACGCCGCCGGTAATCCGCTCTCCGGGTACCAGTATGGGGATTCCGGGCGGATAAAGATAGAGATACGACGCCGCAATCCTGCCTTTGGCCGCCTCCGGCATAAGCTCCTCCCGCGGGGCATCCTGCGCCTCCGCGATTTCCAGCACCTTTTCCTGCTCATGGTATAGCTGCTCCGGCTTCCAGCTCCCCCGTCGGTTTTCTTCTTCCTCCGGCGAACATGCCGCATCGATTTCCAGCAGCGCCTCCGCCAGACGGTCAAAGCCTTCCGCCGTATCCATCATACTGGATAACGCCAGCACATATCCACCGGAAACCATTTCCATCTGCAGCCGGTATTTCTTTAACAGCAGATCATACAGGCTTTTTCCGGTCAATCCCGACCTCCCTGTCATGATCCGTATTTTTGATTCATCTATATCATATGCTTCCTTTTTTGAAAAATCCGATTTTCCCGTCGTCTTAAGAAAACGAAGCCGCTCTGTTTTCCGGTAAAAGTCCGAAAGCCGGCTTTGGTATTCTTCAAATAAGGAATCCTTCCTCTCCTCCAACAGGCGGATGCAGGCATCCATCCCCGCCATAAACAGATAGGACGGCGAGCTGGTTTCAAAGATATCCAGACGGCGTTCTATTTCTCTCTCATTGACGCGGTCTGTTCCTATGTGCAGCAGCGCCGTCTGGGTAAAGGACGGCAGCGTTTTATGCAGACTTTGTATGACGATATCCGCTCCGAGCCGGACGGCGCTTTCCGGAAAATAAGGCGAAAGTCCAAAATGCGCGCCATGCGCCTCGTCTACGATCAGCGGGATTTCGTACTCATGCGTAATCTGCGCAATCGCGCGGACATCGGACACTACTCCGTCATAGGTCGGCGAAGTAATCACAACGGCTTCTATGTCGGCAATCGTTTTCGCACAAACCGCGGCTTCCAGCTTCTGCCTGACGCTTTCCGGCGGAATCTGCCCCTGTATTCCGGCTTCGGTAATACAGGGATAGAGATAATCCACTGCCAATTCATTCAGATATGCGGCATGGTACGCCGATCTGTGGCAGTTGCGCGCAAGTAAGATCCGCTTCCTTCTTCCTGCCGTCGCGCAGATTGCCGCCAGAATCCCGCAGGTACTTCCGTTTACCAGATAAAAGCTCCGTTTGGCGCCGTATAACCGCGCCGCCCGCTCCTGCGCCTCCTTCAGGATGCCGCTTGCGTGGTGCAGATCGTCAAAACCATCGATTTCGGTAATATCCATTTCATATGGATTCCACTGCACAATGGACTGGCGTTTATGCCCCGGCATATGAAACGGATAAATTCCCTCGTGTATGTAATTTGCCAGCTTTTCCTCCAGCAATTTGAGCTTCCTCCGTTTTCCGCTGATTTCATCCGAAAGCCGTTATCCGAGAAATCTTCCCAGCTCCGGCATCCAGTCGTCAAAAAAGATTTCATTTTTGCACAACGCTGTCCAGATCGGCCTTGCAAAGCTAAGAAACCGATCCAATACCTCCGTCCATGCCTCCTGCGGCTGGTGGTTCCTTTTCCGGTACTGCTCCCAGCGCTTTTTCATATAAGTATACTCACGATATTCTTCTACTTGAGAAATCCTCTGGATACGCAGTACGCGCGGCTCCTTCTGCACGCGCATACCCATTTCTTCCATAATATGGCGTCCGCTGATCGGCTGTGTCTTTAAAATCTGGTCTACCACATCATAAGACTTCATGTCGGCGATCAGCTCTAATTTTTTCATGATTTCAAAAAAATGTTCGCTCAGGCGGTTTTCCGGAGAATACGTGTACAAGGTTATGGGTTTACGGGCGTCCATAAAAAGAGAAAACGCCCGCTTCTCCGGCCGCAGGTTCTTTCCTGAAAGCCTGCGGATGCGTATGACAAGCGGCACCTGCATATCGCAAAACATACCTGTGAGATCCCATTCGCAGCCGTTGTCCTTAAATTCAGAGGTTCCTTCCCACTGCACGCCATGCACACGCTCCTTCAAAAACAGCTCCTCCAGCATATGCGCCGCCATTTCCGCTGACAGCTGCTGCCCGGGCACCTGCTTTTCCTCCGGAATCCGTTTCTCACTTTCCAGATAACAGAATTCCAGACGCTCCTCCCTGCTGCTTTGATACTGCTCCAAACCGATTGCGTAATCATTGACCATCCACAGGCTTTCGCCATACTCCGATTGATAAATTCTCTGTAAAATCTCTTCGATCAGGTAGCCGCGAAGAAGATTCGCAAACGGGATCGAGAGGGCAAGGCTCTTTTCTTTTAATTCGGCGGCAGCGTTTACGCCAACTTTCATTACAGCCACACTCCAATCAAATTCTGCACCTTTTTTACTACCTTGCGTTCTTTGGCATATTCGATCAAAACAGAAATATCCTTGTCCTCATCCCTGATATAGGACTGTATCGCTTCTTTGAACGTGTCGCGCTCCATTTTGCTTTCATATTTCAGGCAGTCGCATATCATCCGCTCTTTATCATAAATGCGGAACGCGTACCCGTCTATGGTAATGGAGGAGGCGCCGATCTCCAGAGCCTCCGGCTCCGTATAATACGGAATGATCTTAGGATAATCCATATGGAACCGAGACTTTGAAGTATTCTTGTCCACCGCGAGCCTCCACCCGTACGGCTTCTGCGAAATGTAGCCGTATGCATACAGCGCGCTTTCCATACACAGCAGCGCATCCGGAAACAGTTTTGCGATCAGCTCTTCCTCGGTAAAACGGTCGATCCGGTCGGTATAATATCCGTTTTTAATGCGCACCAACTCGCCGCTTTCCACAAAACCCAGAATCCTTCGATAATCGATTCCCAGTTTACTCAGTTGTTCTCTCTTTACAATCCCTCCGTTTTGATCGATCTGCGTGACGATCTGTTCCAGTATTTCGGAGGACGCCTTTGATTGCTTGTAGGTTACTGACATTTTTCCGCTCCATAAAAACAATAGTGGTATTTATTTCATTTTATCGTTCTTTTTCTCTTTCGTCAATGCTTCTTTTGTCGTTGAAAACCGGTAAATTTTGTCGTATAATTTCATCAGGACATCACATTTTGTCTTTTATGTCTGACAGGAGGTTTTATGGAACGCTCATCGTCTTTACGGAAAAATCCTTCGCGGGAAACCTGTGAAGGAATCATTAAGCGCATACTCATGACCGAGGTCTTAGAGCATGGCGGCAACCGCCATTTCCATTCGGCGTCGGATTTTATGGGTTACTTCGAATCCCTCTATCCCGCTTCGGATGCGCTGACCAAACAGGTGCAGCGCGCCATCAAGGCGCTCAATATGCCGAAGGATGAAAACGGCTGTTTTATCGTCAACAAGACGATCGCGCAGTTGGATCAGGAAAAGGAAATCTCCCGCCTTTTTGCCGAGGGCAACGTAACGGTGGATGAAATGGAAAATTATGAGACGGTGTTTCTTTCCGCAGAAGCTCATCTAAAGAAATATCTGATCCATACTTTGGAGGAGTCCGAAACGTTTCAGGGAAAGTTCCTAACCATTCTGGAAACCTCTAATGGTTTGATAATTTACACACAAAATAAAAAACAGTTGCTCATTTTGCTAAATAGTCTGATAATTAACCCCTGATTTTTCTATGTCGAAAAAAGTAAATCCGACAACATTATTTCAGATAATATTGTCGGATTTTATTTGTTTTGTCGTTTATGTTGTCTTTTTTGTCGTTTTCTGCGTCCTAATTGGTCGTTTAATGAAAGAGAATATCTTTCTTTTTGCGTTTTTTCCGTTTCTTTTTCTTAATGATCCGAAACCGTTCCCGCCGATCCTTCTGAACGCTCATCTTATGGCGGATCACATAAAAATTATCGTAAACCTTCTTTCCGAGGAAAACAAGTCCGATCCCGATCAGAAGAATGAGCAGGATTACCAGAATCGCAGCCGGCCGCACCTTTACCACTTTTACTCCGGGACTTTCGGCTGCGTCTTTTTCATGAAAGGAAGGTTTCTCGACCACAGCTTTGGTTGTTATAATCCTTATGCTTCCAACCGTTCTGTCCGCATAGGTGTATCTTAACGCGGCGATCCCGCTGTCCTGCTGCTTCGTGTCCAGTTCGAACGATGCATCCGCAAACGAAGCGGTTTTCGGAAGCACAATATAAGCGTCTTCATCCAACGTAACAAACGGCTGCGACGTATTCAGCACACCGGTGTTTTTCTGCTGATCCTGTACAATGCTTTCCTCATTATCCGCGATCCGGAACGTCTGGAAATTGTCAAAGCAATAATCCAGCAGCGTTCGGGTGTCTGTCCAATGATCCGGCGAATGGGCGTTCATGACCACGCATACCAGCGTCAGTCCGTTCTTCTCCGCAAATGTAACCAGCGTGCTTTGTGCCGCGTTGGTATATCCGGTTTTCCCTCCCGTACAGTAATCATACAGGTATTTGGAAGTCTGGTACGGGTACAGCATTTTATGATGGTTATGACATGGGAACGCCTCATCCTTCTTATTGGTCGGTGGAATCGTATATGCTTTTGTTCCCGTAATAATGCGGAAATCTTCATTTTTATATGCCTCCGACGAAATCAGAGCCATATCATACGCGCTTGTCCAATGGTTTTCGTCCGGCAGTCCGTTCGCATTATTAAAATGCGTATCGGTGCAGCCGATCTCCTGCGCCTTTTGATTCATCATTTCAATAAAGGTACTGTAATCGCCGCCAAGCTTTGTCCCTACATGCTCCGCCGCCGCGTATGCACATTCATTTGCGGATTCCAGCATAACGGCATACAGGCATTGCTCCATCGTAAGCTGCTCGTCCAGATCCCTCGCAATATGAGAAGTATCTCCCTCGTTTTTAAATACCGCATCCGCCGAAAAGGTAACCGTCTCATCCAGCGTACAATTCTCCAGCGCAAGCATAGTCGTCATGATCTTGGTAATGCTCGCCGGATACAAATGCTCATGGCTGTTCCTTTCATACAGAACCGCTCCGGAATTGACCTCCATTACAACCACGCTGGGCGAGGCAACCTGCGGTCCCTCCGGCCAATATTGATCGGCTTTTACCACCTCTGTCTTTGCCGATAAAAAACAGCAGATGCCAAGCAGCAGGGAAAGCATCCCCTTTCGCTTTTTGTTTTGTTCTTTCATTCGTTCTCTCCTAACTATCCCCCATTTCTGTATTATAAGCTTAGCAAATCCTTCTTTCAAGAAATTTCTTCTTATTGTATGCGGATTTCCGCTTTTCATCCGGATAAGCGCCTTTTTGGCGGTCGGACTTGCCTCTTTTGCCCTTTTTGATTACAATAATCTAAAAATGCACGATCAGAAAGGGGAAAAAATGAGACTTCGCAATATTCCGGGTGCGGATGAAATTGTATCAAACAGCAGCTTCTGTATACAGCAGCCAGAAGAAAATAAGGGAATGTGGGCACAGTTTCTTGGCAATTCCTATCCCATTCATATTGAAATCGGAATGGGAAAGGGCCGCTTTCTCATGGATCTGGCTGCTCAAAATCCCAAGATCAACTACCTCGGCATAGAACGCTATACCAGCGTGCTGCTGCGCGCCGTCCAGAAAATGGAGCTGCTTCCCCTCCCGAATCTTCATTTTTTGTGTGCGGACGCCGCCATGCTTCCCAATCTGTTTGCCGAGGGGGAGGTTGACTGCATTTACCTTAATTTTTCCGATCCATGGCCAAAAGAACGTCACGCCAAACGCCGGCTGACCTCTCCGGAATTTTTGAACCGCTATGATCAGGTGCTCTCGCCAAATGGCAGAATTGAATTTAAAACGGACAATCAAGCGCTGTTTTCCTACTCTCTGGAAGCGATCCAAAACTCCCCCGTATGGAAACTGGACGCATTTACCAAAGACCTGCACCATGACCGGATCATGGGAGAAGGGAATATCATGACCGAATATGAGGAAAAATTCTCAAGCCGCGGAAACCCAATTTATAAGCTGGTTTCCTCTCGCTCCTCTGAACTTGGCTAACGAAAATTTTCGGTAATTTTCGCCAAAAAATCAAATTCTTTTTTGGAAACTTTTTTCATTGACAGCCTTTATTTTTGTTACTATAATATTTTTATCTATTAAACGTTTCCAACAAAATAAAAAGGGGGATATTTTATGGAAACTTATATCAAACCTTCTGTTTTATGCAGTGAAGATTCTTTCGAAGGAGTGTTTGCCGCCAGCGGCGCAAATTGCCTGAGCGTTACCTCGTGGTTGGACGGAACGGACGGAAGCGGAGTTTACCGCATTGTCTTCCGCGTAGAGCATACCGGACATCAGTCTTACGGACAGACGATCGTTGCAACCATGTCCACCAGCTTTACGGTTGTCGAGACACCGGGCGATGTTACCTCAAGCGTATCCGGCAATGTGATCACTCTTACCCGCAACAATCAGTTAAATGATACCGGACTTACTGAGATCTGGGTAAAAATGAGCGCGGCAACACAGCCGACGGTCGTAAGCGTTACTGCAACAGAATGTGTTCACTAAAAAATTTCGGGTCTGTTTTCAGACCCGAATTTTTTTGTCCCTTTTCTGAATGGTAAGTCTGGTCGAAGCCCTGTCTGATTTGGTATGCACCCCGATAGGTATGGTTGGTTTTTTATTCTCCAAAAAGAGATGGCGGAACAAATATAATGAAAATGCGATATGTAAATGAGCATGATTGTGGTATTATGTTAGTAAAACCAATCGGGATTTTTAGGAGATAAGATAAAAATGAAACCGTATCTTATGCTTTGGAGTACGCAGACGCTTTCTACGCTTGGCAGCGGCATGACGAACTATGCGTTGGTTTTATGGCTCTATCTTCGCAGTGGTTCTGCACTCAAAACCGCGCTTTTATCTGTATGCTCTTATGCGCCTTATGTCATAATGAGCATATTCGCGGGCGCTCTGAGCGATCGCTGGAACAAAAAACGTACCATGCTGGTCTGCGATCTGCTTGCGGCACTGAGCACAGTGATTGTTTTTCTTCTTATTAAAATGAATTCCCTGAACGGGTGGCATCTATATGTTTTAAACGCCCTGAACGGACTGATGAATACCATTCAGCAGCCGGCGAGCGAGGTGGCGGCGACATTGCTGATTCCAAAAAAGTATTATCAGAAAACCAGCGGACTGCGTTCTTTTTCTCAGTCTCTAAACTCGATTCTGACGCCGATACTTGCGACAGCGTTGTTTTCATTTGCAGGGATTGACGCGGTAATCGCCGTTGATCTTACCACTTTTGCAGTCGCCTTTCTGACACTGCTGTTTATCCCTATTCCTGAAGGCGGTATGTCAAAGCAAACGGAGGAAAAACTACTGACTGCCGCCCGAAAGGGTATCGTGTGGCTTAAAGAGAATTCTTTAATCTTAACCTTGATTCTGTATCTGGCATGTATCAATCTGGCGGCGTCTGCATACGACGCAGCGCTTCCCGCTATGCTGCTGTCAAAACAAAACGGCGGGGAAACAATTTTGGGATTAGTCAATACATGCGTCGGTATTGCAACGCTGGCGGGCAGCATACTGGTTACGCTTCTCCCTGCACCGAAAAACCGGATCAAAGTCATTTCCTACGCATTGCTTTTGTCAATGGGCAGCGAAAATTTTCTGCTCGCTTTTGGGAAAACACCGCTGATCTGGTGCATCGGAGCTGTTTTCGGCTGGTTGTTCATTCCCTTTATGAATGCAAATTTAGATGTAATCTTCCGAAGCAGTATACCGCTTGATATGCAGGGGCGTGTCTACTCCTGCCGCAACACACTGCAGTTTTTTACTATACCCGTAGGTTTTTTGCTGGGCGGCATGTTGGTAGATAAGGTTTTTGAGCCATTGATGGCTGCACAGCCTGCGGACAGCATATTGGTATCTCTTTTCGGAGCCGATAAGGGAGCCGGCGCGGCCATGCTGTTTTTCATCATCGGCATTACCGGAGTTTTGGTATGCGTGTTCTTTCATTTAAAGCTGAGAAAATACGAATAGACGATTTTATGTAGATGGTTGGAAGCTCCGTCAAAGAGCTTCCAACCGGATCATTTTGTTGATTCCCGAACAATGATCTCCGGACAGGTAATATATGACTGGATATGAAGGTTCGGTTTCCTAATCTTTTGCAGAATATACTTTCCTGCTTGTACTCCCAAATCAAATACATCAATATTTACAACGGTAAGTTTCGGTTTTAGAATACCAGAAAACGGATGCTGGTCAAACGCTACAATACCAATTGTTTCAGGTACCTCAATATTTCTATCATGTAACGCACTGATACAACCATATGCAATATAATTATTCGCGCAAATGATTGCTTGCGGCTTTTCATCACTTTCAAGCACCTGTTCTGTCATGCGGTATGCGTTTTCATACTCACTTTCTCCATGCTGTACATGATTTTTCGGCACGATCAGATCATGTTCTTTGAGCACTGACATTACCCCGCTTAATCGATGCATGGATATTTTGTCTTCCTGTGTTCCTCCCAAAAAAGCCAGTGTTTGATATCCCTGTTCCAACAAAAATTTTGCTGCCAGCTCTCCTGCAAACCGATTATCCACATCAACCCAGCAGAAATGATTCAAAAAATCCGGCATCCCGACAACCAAATGCGGAATTCCTTCTTTTTCAATCATCTCATCCAACTCCGGAGAAATGACAGATGCATGAATAACAAATCCGTCTGCTATTTTCGCGTAGTATGCCTCTTTGATATAACCGACCGCATCCTGAACGGATATACTTTTTATGATCAATGAGTAATCCTTTAAAAACAGTGCTTTTTCCAGTCCGCACATAATTTCAAACATGTGCGGATTCAAGAAACTTATATTTTTTTCCAAAGAAGTAACCCACACAACCGTTTTCGTCATCTGTTTTGAAAAATTTCTTGCACGCAGATTCGGACGATAATCCAGTTCCTGAATCGCCTTTTGAATACGGTCTGCAGTCTCCTGCGAAATAGAATAAGAACCGTTCAACACTTTTGATACAGTCGCTATGGAAGTATGCGCCTGTTTTGCAACATCCTTGATCGTTACCGCCATAAGTTCCTCCATATCTCAATGTTTCTTCATCATTGCAAAACTCTTCCTATCCAGAATATTTTGATGTAATCCTTCTTCATAAAGAATTTCAAATTGCTGCACCATCTCAGAAATATCCACTGCTTTTTCTTCCATATTCAGAAAAATCCGAATGGACTGATTTCCTCTATATCGTTCATAAACATAAAGACGGCTTCCTTTTTCCGCCTTGATCGTCCGATAATTACCTCTGCGAAGAAGTTCTTCTATATTTCGAAGCGAAATCAGCTTTTTGTAAAAGGAATGCAGCGCGTTTTTGGTGTCCCATGGCATCCCTTTTCGATATTCTTCTTCCGTAATTCCGCTAACTCCCAGTTCGTCCCCATAAAAAACCGACGGCATCCCAGGAAATGTCATTTGAAATACCACAGCCAGCTGGTACAAAGAAACGTTTTCTTTACATTCGGAAAAAAATCTGCTCACATCATGCGTATCGAGAACATTCAATTGGGAAAATACCGTCTGCTTCCGATACCGCATCCTCATATCCGTTACGCGACTGTCAAATTCCATTGCATCAATAGATTCTTCTGCAAAAAAACGTTTACAATGTTTTCGGAAATCATAGTTCATCGCAGAATCAAACATCGTACCGTCCAGCCAATGGGATGCACTTTCCCAAACCTCTCCAATTAAAATTGCATCCGGCTTTACCTCTTTTATCTGAGTATGAAACGCCCGCCAAAATGCATCATTTACTTCACTTGCCACATCTAGCCGCCAGCCGTCAATGTCATATTCTTCAATCCAGTATCTCCCTACCCTGCAGAAATATTTCGCTGTTTCGGGATTTGCCATATTCAGCTTTGGCATCATACGTTCATATCCAAAACACTCATAACTTGGATAGGTTTCATAATCCTTTGGCCGGACAACCGGAAATGTCAGTCCGTAAAACCAATCTTTATATACGGATTCTTTTCCTTTTTGCACAACATCTTCAAATGCAAAAAATTTCCAGCCGCAGTGATTAAATACACCATCTATGATGACCTTGATACCTGCCTGATGAAAAATGCTGACCAACTCTTTTAATTCTTCATTGCTTCCAAAACATGGATCCACATGATAGTAATCCAGCAGATCATATTTATGATATTCTCCTGCTGCAAAAATCGGATTGATATAAATAGCATTGAACCCCAATTCCTGAAGATAATCCACATTTTCCATGATCCCTTTAATGGTTCCGCCCAGCTTTCCCTTTGTTTCGTTTCCCTGAAACTCCTTTTTTACTCCTTGATGGCTTAAATATCGTTTTCCGGTCGCAAAACTGTCTGGAAAAATATTGTAAATAACTGCATCTTTTGCCCATTCGGGCGGTTTTACAATATCCGCCCGATGGTTAAAAGGAAGCTGAAAATATTCCGAACGGTCAATTACAGTTGTATTGCTGAACGTATCTCCATAATACAGGATTTTTTCTTTTCCATCGTCCAATTCAAAGTAATAATTTATCCGTTTATAAGGGTTTACCAGTTCCGTCTCATAAAAATCAAACAATTCTGTCTGTGCAACAATATGCATCTCCTGACTGGAAAATATAACTGGTGTCTGCCGGCATGACCGATCTCCATAATACAGCATACATGTTTTAATATCATCTCTTCCTGTTCGTATCCGGAAGGTTACATGCGTTTCATCCGTTCCGTATGCGTATTGTGACATCGGAATATGTAATATCGCACTTTTGTTCATTTTTGTTTTATCCTTTCACGCCGCCAGAAGTAAGTCCCGCAGCCATATTCTTTTGAAGTGCAAAAAAAACAATTAAAATTGGAATAGATACAATAATAGAAGCCGCTGCAAAAATAGGCCAGCTTCCACTCATTTCCGTAGCCTGCAGGGAATACAGACCTCCTGCAAGCGTATACGTATCGGTTCCTGTCATAAAATTGATGGCAAAAATATATTCATTCCAGACATATATCAATACCATCATTGCCGTAACTGCTATGGTCGGTTTTGCCAGCGGCATCACTATTCGCATAACAATCTGCAGAGGAGAAGCTCCGTCAATCATGGCTGCTTCTTCAATTTCTACCGGAATCGTATCAAAGTAACCTTTCATATTCCATAGTGCAAACACTGCTTCCGTACCGGTATAAACAATAATCAATCCTAATTTTGTATTGATAAGTCCCATTGGACTTAACAGCTTATACAATGCAGTCATGGAAAGCAACGACGGAAAAGCATACAGCAGAATCAAAATCCGCAATATCGGTTTTCTACCCGGAAAACGTTTTCTGGAAAACACATATGCTGCCGGAATTCCGGTCGAAAGAGACAACACCAAGGTAACCACAGCTAAAATCAGACTGTTTTTTAACCACAGCAATATCGGTTCTTCTGTAAAAACCGCCAGATAGTTTTGAAATGTAACATGTCGCGGAATAAAAGAAAAATCAGAACTTAACAAGCTGTTGTTGGAATTCAGGGAAACCGAAAAAGCATACAAAATCGGAACCAGCGTCAAAAAACAGATCACGATGAAAAAAATATTAGCAAATACCAGTCCGATATTTTCTTTTACGTTCTTTTTCATACTGCGCCCTCCTCTTTTGGTTTCAAATTGGTTACTATGGAAAAGGCTATTAATATAAGAAAGATAATGACTGAAATTGCCGAGCTGTATCCATAGTTATTTGTAATAAATGCTTTTTCATAGGCATATGTCATAATCGTATGAATATCCGCACCTGTTTTTGCACCTACCTGCTGCGTCAGCAGATAAATAACATCAAATTGCTTAAATGTAGTAAAAACAGTGATTACAACAGACGGTGCAATAATCTGACGAATCATAGGAATCGTAATATATACGGTTCTTTCAAACCATGAAGCTCCGTCCAACAGCGCACTTTCATAGTAGCTTTTGTCAATGCTTTGCAAAGCTCCGTCTATAATCGTTATCATAAACGGAAGCGCCAGCCACAGGTTTACTACCGTACAACAACAAAATGCCAGAAAATTGGTATTCAGCCATTTGACAGAAGAAAATCCCAATTTTTCCATCCATTGGTTCAGCAGTCCGAACTGAGAATTAAACATTCCGGTTTTCCATAATAAAATAGAAACATATCCGGGCATTGCCCAAGGAAAGATCAGCAGCGTCTTATATACATTTCTCAGTCTTAGTTTTTTGATATTGAGCAGATTTGCAATGATAAACGCCAGAACCAGTTGCAGAACCATGCTCACAACCGTCCATAAAACAGTCATTCCAAATGCCTTGATAAATCCGTTGTCCAACACAAACAAGGCATCTTTGTAATTGTCTAACCCGATGATATCATAATTATTCCAATGATAGACATTCATATTGGTAAGGGAAATATAACCGGTATAAATGATTGGAAATATTACAATAAGCAAAATGAGCAAGAGAGACGGTGCTGCCCATCCATATGCAAATAATATATTTTTCTTTTTTTTCTTCATAATCGTAACTTCCCGTTTTCTACTGCATGCTTTTAATCAGATTTTCCGCTTCTTGCTGAGCCTTATCTGCACTTTCTTGAACATCTTTTCCACTCATATTGACATCTGTAAGAAGTGTTCCTGCAACCGTCCACATAACGTCCATTTCTGGTACATTCGGCATCGGTACGGCATTTTCCGCAGTTTCTTTCATTGCCATAACAACTTCATCCGAAGAGATTTCTTCCAGTTCATAACAGGTCTCATTTGCTGGTGCACATCCGCTTGCTTTTGCAAGTTTTACCTGAACATCTGCATCCATCCATGCTCGCAAAACTTCTTCAATTGCTTTCGGTTTCGTTTCCGCTGCATTTTTTAAAACCTGAATTCCCTGAACGCCCATATAAGGGGAAATTGGAGTACCGCTTGCTTCAATGACAGGCATCGGCGCAACTCCGACATCCATTCCGCTTTCTTTTACTGTCGGAATCAGCCATGGGCCAGCAATTGTGGAATGCGCCATACCTTCGTTAAATAAAGTATTGACCGTTGCATATTCGGTTTCTCCCGGCATCAATTCAACAAATTTTTTGTGATATTCCAACGCTTCTACTGTTTTTTCCTGATTTAATCCCGGTTTTCCTTCCTGATTTAGAATATATCCACCATATCCATTGATCCATCCGGCTGCATAATATGGCGTACTGTGCTGTTCCACAAAACCGTAATGTCCGCCTTTTGTATTCTCTTTCATATATGCATAAAGTTCTTCAGTTGTCTCCGGTACTTCTTCATCACTCATATACAAACGGTTATACATGAACAGTAAGGTTTCATAATAGAGAGGAAGCTGATAGATTTCGCCTTTATAAGTAGCTGCCTCAATGGTATTATCCATATATGGTTCCAGCTCTTCTTTTGGAATGATATCTGTAATCGGCGCCAATATTCCCATTTCCGCATATACACCGATCTTATCATGTGCAAACAGATACATGTCCGGCGCTGCTTTCGGATCATTTCCTACCATTTTTAAGGATTCGGTCAGATCACTTTTTTTCTCAAAGGTCACCTTTATGCCAGAATCCGTATTTTTTAACTGTTCTTCCAGTACCTTAATGACAGCGTCTTCTTTATCATGCCAGATTACAATTGTATTTTCTTCTTCCTCGGATAGACTGCTGCTTCCACAGCCGCAAAGCATTCCTGTAAGTATACACAAGATCATTCCGATTGCGCAAATTCTTTTCATACTGTCCTCCGAAATTATTTTTTCTTTTTATAAATCACTGTTCCCGCTACTGCAATTACGATAACAGCCACTACTGCTATAAGGATATAAGGAACCGGATTGGTTGATTTTTCCTCCTGTAGATCCTGCTGTGTATCATTTTGTACCTCATTTGTATTAGCAGGTTCTTCATAAGATACTTCATAATTTTCTGCATCCGTAACGACAATCCAGATATCTTTTCCTGTTTCAATTGTAATATCTGTCGTCTGAACGCCTCCTTCATTTCCGTTTACGATAACAGAATTTACCCAACCCGGAATTTCTTTTATAAGCCATCCGTTTTCGCCTTCTTCTAAAGGTTCTCCCGGCCATGTAGTAAAGACATTAGTTCCATCCGGCGCTGACCATGCCCACAAACATGGTGCTTGCCAATCATCCGGTGCGATTACATGAACCGTTATATTTGGTATTTCTTCTTTCTCTGGATCTACATAACTAAATTCTGCCGCACCCTGCGCATCTACCGTAACCCAAACCTCAGATGCATCAATACTAATATCTTCTGTCTGAACGCCTCCTTCGTTCGCATTAACGATAATGGAATTTACCCATGTCGGAACTTTGCAGCTATACCATCCGTTTTCTTCTTCTTTCATGGAATTTCCCGGCCATGCCTCAAATGCATTTGTACCATCCGGTGCCGACCACGCCCACAAACATGGACTTTTCCAGCTTTCGTCTACCTTTGCATGTACCTTAAATTTTTCCGTATATTCCGGAATTTCTCCTTCTGTTTTCTTATCGTATGAAACTTCTGTCGAATCTGCTGCAGTTACTGTAATCCAAGCATTGTTTCCGTCTAAAATCTGTTCTTCTGTCTGAATGCTTCCTTCATTCGCATTAACAATCACATGCTTGGTGGAACTTGGAATCCAGATATAATACCAGCCTTCATTTGCGGTATCTGCTTCTGCCTCTTCGCCCGGCCATGCTTCAAATGCATTATTTCCGTCATCATCCCATGCCCATACACATGGATTTTTCCAATCCTCTGGTACATGAACATAAATAATCGTTTTATCATCCGCATTATCGGCAAAGATCATTTTTGGCATGAATGAAATCATTAGAAAAAA